>JALSQL010000113.1 GCA_026985435.1 Acidilobaceae archaeon | reverse complement strand
CCGCGTGGCCGCCTAGTGGGGCCGGGGGCTCACAGGGCGGAGCCCCTCTCGGCCAGGCTTGCCAGGGAGCGGGCGAACTCCTCCGGGGGTGTGAGGTGGAGGTTCACCAGGTTCGGCCTCGCAGAGAAGGGGCCCGCGCGCTCTAGCGTGTTGAGGCACTCCTGGGGCGCCAGCCTCTCCGCCTCCTCGAGGCGAGAAACCTCCTCGGGGAGCGGGCACTGCAGCGCGTGGCTCCGGGCGGCGTCTAGCTCTGCCGCCGCGGGGTCGCCCTCCACCGGGACCACGCCCACCACCAGGTAGACGGGCCTGCCCAGGGCCTGGGCGCGCCGTATCTCGGCCTCCATGCCCTGGCTGCGCACGAGCCACGCCACCCACGGGCCCCCCCGCTGCCTCTCGATGTAGACTATCGTGGCGGCTATCAGGAGGCTGGACTGGGCCACGTACTCGTAGTCCCTCAGCTTGATCTGGCGGTCTATCAGCCTCTGGATCCGGGAGGCCACCATCTCGGGGCAGCCGCCCGCGTTCTCCGGGAGGCACCCCTTCGGGCAGAAGGCCTGGCGGATCCCCCTCCAGCTCTCAACGCCGAAGAACTCCATGAAGCCCTCGCCCACGAGGTCCAGCCTGCCGCCCCCCGCGTAGGCGTAGTCGCCGTGGAGCGGCTCCGGGGGGAGGGGCCAGCGGTTCTCGGAGGTCACCACCGGGCTCAGCATCGGCTCGCCCCCCTCGCATGGGCCGCACCCGGCGGCCCTGGCGACCTCCTCGGGCGACTCCAGTATTAGCTCGTCGACGGTGGTCGGCTCGAAGAGTATCAGGGTGGGCACCATGCTGCGGAGGACGTCCTTGAGCCTCTCCAGAACCCTCACCCCCCGCATGCCCCCCAGCGCGAGGGGGCGGCCGGCCCCGCCAGCCCTCGAGGCGACGTAGGCCTCGCGGAAGAACGTTATTGGGTGCGAGAAGTAGGCCAGGTGGAACCGCCTCCTAGCCAGCAGCCCGGGGAGGGCGGCGTACCTGAGGAGCCTCTCATGGGTCACCCTGGGGTGCTTGACGCCGAAGATGAGGGCCTCAACCCCCGGCCTCAGGTTCTCCAGCAGGCCTAGCAGGTTGAAGTCGAGCCCCCTCCACTCGAGGTAGGAGAGTGGGTCGAGGTTGAAGTAGGCTAGGTAGTCCTTAACCGCCTCGCTGTGGCGCCTTATCCTATCGAGGGCGTCGTAGAAGTCCTCCACATAGTAGATTATGGTGACCTCCTCGGCCAGGTCGAGCAGCCTGGAGAGGACAGGGTTGGGTATCAGGTGGCCCTCCACCATGTAGGAGAGGTGGGCCGCGAGGTACAGCGTATCGAATCCCGAGCGCTCCACCACGCCCTCGAGGGCGGCTAGGGCCTCGTGGAAGTGCTCTATAGCCGACGGCCTGGACTCTATGAAGTACCTCAGCACGCTGGTTATATGCGCCAGCAGCCGCCCCGTAATGAAGTCCTCGAACTTGGCCACACCCACCCTGCCAGCCTCGGGCGGCGGGCTGCGGGCGATGGAGCCCCTCACGAGGTCTAGCACAGCGTCAATGCTAACACCGGCGGTCCCGCTCAGGAGCACCAGCTTCCTCAGGGGGCGCCCCATAGGTATTACCGGGCGGCCAGGGCGGGTTCGGGGGCTATTTCTATCTTCGTGCACGGCCACCATTCGCCCTGGCTAGGGCTGCTAGGGCGGCGGTCGCCTGGTCGGGGTCGCTGTACACCCCCGCGGGGCTCAGCACTCGGAAGCCCCGCGGCACCTCGCGGAGCACAACCTTGAACCCAAGCCTCTCAGCCAGCTCGGCCAGCCACCTGGCTGGCCTGCGCTTCTCCGGCCCAGCCTCAATCACCACCAGCACACGCCGCCACCGTAGACTACTCCGCAGCCCGGGGGAGAGGGGGGTGGAGGGCCCGTGTGACGGGCGTATCACCAGCCGGGGGCCAGTGGGGGCCGCCTGGGCTTCCGGGCCA
>JALSQL010000112.1 GCA_026985435.1 Acidilobaceae archaeon | reverse complement strand
CGAGCTACGGCGGCTCGGAGCCTGTGTGGAGGCTGGAGTGGGCGAGGCTGGGGTGGAGCTGCAGGGACGCCCTGGCGGTCGTTGCAAGCGTCGCTGCTGCCCGGCTGCTGGGGGGGCTGGCCGGCGAGCCGGTCGCGGGCGCGTGCCTGTCGATGCTCGAGGGGGAGCTGGCCGGCGGCAGGTGGAGGGGGCTGGAGGTGGAGTACTTGGAGGCGGCCGACGGGTGGGACAGGTGCAGCCTGGTCTGCGACGCCCTGAGGAGCTGCCTGAACATTCTAGCGCATAGGGTGGCGGGGCTGGCGGTGGAGTCCGGGGCGGCGGTCCTGGCCGCGCTGGCTTCGGGGGAGAGGCTGTGCGAGGAGCTGGGTAGGATGCTGGTGGAGCGGGGCCTGGCGCCCTGGCCGCCGGGTGGGGGCGGGGGCTCCGGGGAGCCCGGCTACGATGGGGACGCTGCGGAGGAGTACGAGGGCGCCTGGCTGGAGTACTGCCTGGAGAACCCGGGGGACAGCCGCTGCAGGCTCCAGGAGCTCGCCGCAGCCTACGGGAGGCTGCGGGAGCTGGTCGGCTACCTGGAGAGGGCTCTAGCGGGGCCGGAGTGCAGGGCGGGCTAGCCCCCACCCCACCCCCTTTTATTAGGCTCAGGCGGCCGCTGGAGGGTGCCCCCCGGGCGGGGTGGGTGCGGGCTTTTGAGTGGCCGCGAGGCCGTGGGTGTGGTCCTCTCGGGGGCCACGGCTAGGAGGTTCGACTTCGTCGTCCTGGAGGGCTCGGAGGGCGCGGTGAGCGAGGGCATGTACGTGGCCGCCAGCTCCGATGACGGGCTGGTGGTGGCGGTTGTGGAGGGGCTCCGGTACTACCACGAGTTCTACGAGGAGGGCGACGTCTGGATAGCCTCGGTGAGGCGGGGGCGCCGCATACCCGAGGGCCTCGCGGCGAGGCGGTACCTCAGGGGTAGGGCGAGGGCCGTCGCCCTGGTCCCCCAGCCGGGGGCGCCCCCCGAGGCTGTGAGGAGGCCGCCGAGGCCTGGGGCCCACGTCTACCTCGTGGGTCCGGAGGTGCTCGAGGGGATACTGGGGGCTAGGCCGGACCTCGAGGGCGGGGCGCCGCCGCACCTGCTGCCCCTCGGGTTCCTGCTGGGCTACGAGGGTAGGGGGTACAGGGCCTACCTCGACCTGAGGGCGCTCACCATGCACCTCGCGGTGCTGGGCACCACCGGCTCGGGGAAGTCCAACACTGTGGGGGTGGTCCTGGAGGAGCTCGCGGCCAAGAGGGAGGCGGACGTGGGGATAGCCCGGCTCGGGGGCCCCGTGCCGGTGCTGGTGGCGGACGTGAACGGGGACTACGTGGACTTCTACAGGTACCACGACATAGCGGGGGGCTACGCTAGGGTCTACAGGCTGGTCCTCGGGGGCAGCATGGCGGAGAGGGGCGGGGCCCCCGGCCACTACAGGGCGGAGCAGCGCAGGCTGGTGCTCGACCTGAACGAGCTCGACGGCCACGAGCTCGCCGACGCTATAGTGACCCTCTACAGGCGCGGGCCCAGCGAGTCCTCCGCCCTCCAGCAGACCTACCTGGAGAGGCTGCTCTCCGACTGGGAGAGGCTCTGCGGGGAGGGCCTCCCCTGCGACCCCAGGAGGCCGGGGAGGCCGGACTTCAACAGGGTCTTCCAGAGCGAGCGGAGCCTCGAGGCCCTCCTCAGGGTTGTCGAGGCCGACGTCGAGGCCGGCCGGGTGGACGGCAGGACGGCCGCCGCCGTCAGGAGGCAGCTGGCCAACTTCGCCGGGCAGCTCTCTAGGTTCGGGCTCGTAGACCCGGGGTACCCCCACATGTTCGGGGGCGAGTTCGTCGACGACCTAACCGAGCCCGGGAGGCCGAAGATGGCGCTGCTCGACCTGGGCCTCGAGGGCGCTACTGGGGCGGGGCTCTCCCTCAAGCAGTTCATAGTCTACTACACGGCGAGGCTCCTCTTCGACAAGTTCGTCCGCTACAAGGTCGAGGGCTCCGGGGAGGGTAGGGTGCTCCTCTTCGTTCTCGAGGAGGCCCAGAACTTCGCCCCCAACCTGTCCCAGTACCCCATAGGCTACTCGGTGGCCAGGAACGTCCTCTCCCTGGTGGCCACGCAGGGGAGGAAGTTCGGCCTCGCCCTGGCGCTGGTCACCCAGAGGCCCCGCTACGTCGACCCGACGATACTCAACATGGTGAACACCTTCATAATCCACCGCGTCGCCCCCGCCGACGTCTCCTTCGTGGAGAACGTGACGGGCGGAGTAGGCGGCGGCCTCGGCAGGGGGCTCACCACGATGGAGAGGGGGGTGGCGATAGTCGTCGGCCAGATGAACCCCAGCCCCCACCCCCTCCTCGTGAGGGTGAGGAAGCGTGCCCACCACGACGTCGCCGGGGCGTAGCTGCGAGCCGGTGCCCCTCAGGGGCGACCCCAGGGCCCTCCTACCCCCGCCCACGGCCGAGTCGGCCGAGGCCATACTGGGCGGGGGCTTCGAGCTGCTAGCAAGCCTCAGGCTGCCCAGCAGGCTCCAGGCCGAGGAGAGGCTCGCCAGGGTGATCGAGGCAGCCGCCGCCTACTCGCGGGAGGGCGCCCCCCAGAGCGTCGTGCTGGCGGTCGTGGGGGAGTGGGGGCTGGGGAAGAGCCACGCCGCGAGGCTCGTGGAGAGGCTGGCGCCCCCCGGCCTGGGGGTCCGGAGGGTCGTCTTCGACGACCTAGTAGAGGTGGTCGACGGGCTGCAGAGGCGCCTGGGGAGGCAGCCGAGCGAGGGCGAGGCCAGGGAGGCCCTCGCGGGGGCCCTCGCCAGCGGGGGGCTCCCGGCGCTCGTGGTGGTGGACGAGGTTGAGAGCCTCATAGGAGCGGCGGGCTCCGGCAGCCCCCTCAAGAGGCTCACAGCCGAGGCGTTCTTCGACCTGGTCAAGGCCCTCCTCAACCCCGAGATAGGGTACGCCTCGGGCCTCAGGGGGAGGCTCCACCTGGCGCTCCTCCTAACCCCCGCGGCATTCCACGCCCTCCGGGGGCACCTCCAGGAGAGGGGGATCGCCGGCAAGCTCCTCAGGAGGATAGAGAAGGTCAGGCTGAGGCCGCTGGAGAAGCACGAGACCATAGAGCTGGTGGGGGCCCTGGTCAGGGCGTCCCTGGGCGTGGAGCCCGGGAGGCTCTTCTCCGACCCCAGGCTGCTGGAGGCGATACACGAGGCCTCCGGGGGGAACCCCGGGAACGCCGTCAGCCTGGCGGTGCAGGTGATACTCCACAACGCCTGCCCCGGGGGCGGCGCGTGCGCCTGCCGGGTGACCCCCGAGAGGATGCTCGAGGCCCTCTCGGAGTCCTTCCTCGTGGACGAGGCGGGCGACGCCTACAGGGCAGCCGACCCCCACCTGGCCAGCACGCTCCTCACCTACGCCAGCGGCAGCCGGGAGGCCCTAATCCTAGCGCTCGGCTCCGCCTCCCCGGCCGGCGAGGCTGGGCGGGGGGCGGTGGAGGCCCTCTCCAGGGCGGGCCTCGACCCCGAGGTGGGGGTGGGGGTCCCCCTGGGGGGCTCGGCCGCCGACGTTTCCAGGTGGCTCTCCCAGGCGGCCGCCAGGGCCTGCGGGGGGGACGGCGAGTGCAGGGAGGCCCTCACGAGGGCGCTCTCCCACCTGGTGCACCTCACCAGGGGCGGCGGCTACGTGGCCGTGCTCCCCCGGGAGCCGGGGGAGCTAGCGAGGTGGCTCGAGCTCCTCGGCTGGGACCCGGGCATGGGGCGCGTGGAGGGGGTGCTCGAGGCCTCCCCCGGGGGCGGCGGGGAGTACCTGGTCGTGCCGCCCGACAGGCTCTCGAGGCTCCTGCCGGTCCACGGAGTGATGGGTGTAGCCTACGTTAGGGACCCGCAGGCCAGGGAGCTCCTGAGGAGGAGGCTGCGGGGCCTCGAGGGGGACCCGGCGGCGTACGCCGGGCACGTGGCCGACGGGCTTAGGCTCGTGCTAGTGGAGGCTCTGGGCCTCCGCGACTCGGGGCTGGGGAGGCTCTCCTGGAGGCCCAAGTACGGCGACGAGGTGTACTCGGCCCGCGTCGTGGTCGACGCCACCCCCCTGCTGGGGGGCCAGCCCGAGTGCAGGCAGGACGCCACCATCACCATCGTGGCCCACCACGAGGACCAGCCGGTCGAGGCGGGGTGCCCCACGCACGTGCCCCTCCCCCTGCCCCACGGGATAGCCAGGAGGCTCGCCGCCCTCTCCCTCGCCCGCCGGGTGGCCGGGGGCTCCATAGACCCCGGGCTGGAGAGGGAGGAGGCCGAGGACATAGCCCGGAGGCTCGACCTCGAGAGGGCCCTGGAGTCGGCCCTCCCGAGGCTCGAGACAGCGGGGGTGCTGGTCAGGCCGCACACGCGGGGGCTGGAGCTGGCGAGGAGGCTCCTAGGCCGCTCGGGGGCCTCCAACGCGGGGCTGCTGCTGGCCGACACCCACAGGCTACTCGTAGCCCTCGGCGGCGCCCGGGGCCCGGTCGGCCTGGAGGGCCTCGCGGGTGCCATAGAGGCCCTGGCGAGGGCGACCCCCTACTCGCGCTCGGCCCGCAGGTGGTGCAGGCTACGCCGGATACCCTCCTTCAGCGTGCTCGACATCAGGGATGAGAGCCCGGAGAGCCTCGCCAGGCTGGTCTCCTCGAGCCTCGAGGCACTCGCGGCCGAGGGTCTGGCGGAGGCGGGGGACGAGGGCTACAGGAGCGCCGCCGCCGGGGACCCCATACTCTGCAGGCTCCTCCTGGCGGGCGCCAGGCCCGGCTCGGGCGGCGAGGTGCCAGAGGAGTACTTCATACTACCCGCGGGCCCGGCGTCGAGGGAGGCGAGCAGGCAGAGGCTACAGGCCAGGCTGAAGGCGGTAGAGCACCTAGGCCTCGAGGCGGCCGTGTGGAGGGGAGGCTCCTGCACCCCCAGCGCCCCCAGGGCCGAGCCGCCCCCGGCGCCCCCCAGCGAGCCTGGGAGGCTGCTCGGCGAGCTCGACGCCATCGCTGGGGAGGTGGAGGCGCTGGCTGGCGCCAGGCCCCGGTGGTTCCCCTCGATAGTCGTCTGCAAGGCCAAGGGGTGCAAGGCCATCACCCGGCGGGACATGGAGGAGCTGGCCGCGGCCGCGGACTCCATCCTCTCGAGGGGCAGCCTCTACCCGGCCGAGGCCGAGCTGGCCGGGAGCCTCGTCTCGATGCTGGAGGGCTACGTGGACCTGGCCAGGGCCGCCGCCGCCTCGATAGCGAGCAGCTACCGGAGGGCCCTCGACGAGGCTGGCGGGCTCTCCTCGGCGGTGGCGAGGATCAGGAGGCTCGTGGGCGAGCTGGAGGCGAGGGGGCTCCGGGCCGACGTCGCCGGCCGGGTGGGCGAGGCGCTCGACTACATAGCCAGCCACCTCGGCGCCGGGGAGGCACGCGCCGCCCTGGCCCGCGGGCTGGAGAGGGGCGACGAGGCCGTGGAGGCAGCCCTCTCCCGGGGGAGCCCGCCCGGCGGCGACAGGCACCGCTACGACTTCGCGAACTGCAGCTCGACCTTCTCCCCCCACCACTACATGGCCGAGGAGGAGCTGGGGAGGCTCACCGCCAGGTACGAGCGGGCCCGGAAGGCCCTCGAGAGGGCGGCCAGCGCCCTCGAGGCCGCCATCCGCAGGCTCGCCAGCCTCCAACCGGAGTCGCCCAGCGCGGCCCTGGCGGGCGTGGAGGCCAGGCTGCCCCACCCCAGCGGCGACCCGGAGGCGCTCGCGGCGGACCTGGCGAGGAGCCTCGAGGTTCTCGGCGAGCTGGTCGAGCGCGAGGCCAGCAGGCTGGCGGGCCTCGCGGAGGCGAGGAGGATGCTGGAGGAGGCCGTGAGGGGCCTACCCGACCCCCAGCGGCTCGCCGGGAGGGCCGGGGAGCTCCGGGGCAGGCTGGAGAGGCTCGAGGGGTGGGCGTCGCTCCTGGGGGTGGGGGGCGGCGAGGCTGAGAGGGCGAGGGGGGAGCTGGAGAGCATCGGGGAGGAGCTCGAGGAGTACAGGCGGGGCCACGCCAGCCTCCTCGAGAGGCTCTCCACCGGCGCCTGCGAGGGCGAGCAGGCGGGCGAGTGCCTCCACGAGGCCGGGAGGCTGAGGGACCAGGCGGGCAGGCTGAGGGCACGCCTGGACAGCGCCGCCGCCAGCCTCGACAGGCTGGAGCGCCTCCTGAGGGGGGAGGTGGAGCGGGCTAGGCGGGATCTGGAGAGCCTGGCGGGGAGGGTGAAGGGCCTCGCAGCCTCGCTCCTCGAGGCGAGGGAGCTCGACGCCCCGACGCTGGCGGAGGTGAACGCCGCCCTCGAAGCCGCCGAGGACGCCCTAAGGAGGGCCGGGGCCCCCGGCGTGGAGCCCCCAGCGGCGCTGGCGGCGCTCCGCGAGGCCAGGGCCCGCCTCGAGCGGGTGGCGGGGCGGCTCCTAGGAGGGCCCGGCGCCGGCCTCTACGAGCTGCTCCTCGAGATACGCTCCCGGGGCCCCCTGCCCCTAGGCGAGATCCTGGCGAGGCTGGAGGAGGCGGGCTGGGGAGGGGAGAGGCTGGCCGAGGGGCTCAGGGGGCTGGAGGAGCTCGCCGAGAGGCTCGGCGTCAGGCTGGTCCTGGGGGCCTCCAGCGGCTAGTCGAGGGCGCCCAGCATGCCCTGGACCGCCTCCCCGCCGCCGAGGAGCCCGGCCATCTCGAGGGCGTAGAGGCTCGCGGCCTCCCTCAGGAGCCTCAGGCTCTCCCTCCTCCTGATCGTGCAGGCCCTGTGGGCGGCCAGCACCGGCGCGGGCTGCCAGGCGCCCTCCACCAGCCAGGCCTCCACGGCGGCCGCAGCCCTGAGCACCTCACCCTCGGGGTCCGCGCCGGGGGGCACGGGGACCTCCAGCCTCGCCGGCCTCGTGTTGCCGGAGCAGAAGCCCGGCACGACAAGCGAGGTGTACACCCGGAGGCCCCGCTGGCGGTAGAGGCTGTAGTCGCTCGCCCTCCGCTCGTCCACCTCGACAGGCCTAGTCGCAACCACGAGGCCCCCGCCCCTGCAGGCCTCCCGGGTCAGGGGGCCCCGGAGCGCCTCTGCCAGGGCCGCGCCGAGGAAGGCGTCGTTCACACCCGCCGCCCAGTCGGGGCCCCCCAGCTGCTGGGAGGCCCACTCGGCGAAGAGCCTCCCCCGGAGCCTCTTCACGTAGCCCACCACGAGGCTCCCAGCCCGGAGGGCGGCGGACACGGCGTCAACCCTCCTCTCCACGTAGCGCTCGTACTTGCCCTCCAGCCCCGCCCTCCTAACGCCAGCCAGGGCGGCTGGGGGGTCCACTATGGGGCCGTCGAGGAAGAGGGTGGGCGGCGCCCTCGAGGCCGCCGCGTGGAGGGCCTCGGCCTCGAGGGTGAACATCTCGAGCGTAAGCTCCAGCCTCGCGTGCTCGGGGGGCGCCTCGTCCGGGAGCACCACGGGCCTCACGCGCATGTAGGCCCCCCTCCCCCCGCCCCCCACGCCGGGCCCCAGCTCGACCGCCGCCGCGCTGGCGAGGCTCACAAACCTGAAGCCCAGCCTTATCGGCCTAGTTAGGCTGGAGTCCACGCCAACAGCGCCGCGGAGAGCGGCCTCGTAGGCGCCCCGGAGGCTCCCGGCTAGGAGCAGCCGGGAGAGGTCCCTCCCCCCGGCCAGCACCCTATCCAGGCCAGCCCGGAGGCCCTCTACCGCCCGACGCCAGGCCCTATAGGCGCCCGTGACCACCTCCTCGACACTGGCCCGGAGCCCCTCGAGGGCCGCGGCCCAGTACTCCGGCGCGCCCTCAACCCTCCGCCTACCCTCAGCCACCCGTCACCCCCCAAGAGGCGGCCTCTAGCCCCAGCCGGGCGTCGGGACATCCGGGAGCGCCCCCTCTGGAGCCTTTATGGATCGCCCGCTAGGATGCCACTAACAGCCCCGATAGCTGCCCTGGCAACATTCCACTTAAGTGTATACTCCGGTGGGTCTCCCTGGCTTGCTGGGGTTAGGAGTAGAAGTATTGCAACGCCCCATAGGCTCCAAGCCTCACCGTCTATATCTGCGCGAAGAAGGGGGGCTAGATATATGGGTGAGGGGAGCCTTCCCTTTATGCCAATCTGACTTTTGGGCAAGCCAAAGAGTCTTTTGCGGAACGCAATAGCCACATTGGCGTCCTTGCATTTACCGCATAACACTCTAAAGGATGTGGCCAGCCCTATTTTGTAGAGTGTCTTGTAGACTGGGTAGAGTTTTGATGCTGGCTCGGGCAGCCACTCAGGCGGCTTGAGGTCTAGGCGGTTGGCTTCAATAGTTGTGCCTAGCCCGAGGGCGAGCCCTAGGCTGGGGTTAGTCAAAAGACTCTCAGGGGGTTTCTGGAGATCTAGAGGGTTATCTCTAAGGGTAAGCCGCCTGGAAGCCGAAGCTCGACTGTATATTTCGGGGTACACCTGTAGGGCGCTTGTGACTAGGCTCTTGGCGGCGTCTAGTATGTGCGGTCCCCCCTTTGCAACCTGGCCCAACCGCTCCTCGAGTTCACCGCCGAGTGTCTCATCTAGGGTGTAGCTGGTGAGCACGAAGCGTCCTAGACCCCTACTGCCACCCCCGCCTACCCCGAGGAGTGTAGGTACGAGGGCTAGAGAGAGTATGGCAAGCCTGGCCAGCCCGAGGTCCTCCC
>JALSQL010000111.1 GCA_026985435.1 Acidilobaceae archaeon | reverse complement strand
GAGGGCCGGGTTCTGGGCTACGATGTGAGGCAGGAGGCGCTCGAGGCCACGAGGAGGAACCTCGAGGCCCTAGGCCTCGACCACTGCGTGGAGCTCAGGCTGGGGGACGTGAGGAGGGGCGTCCCCGAGAGGGGCCTCGACGCCGCCTTCCTCGACCTCCCCGACCCCTGGCTGGCCGCCAGGGCGCTCCACCCATCGCTCAGGCCGGGCGCGCCCCTGGTAGCCTTCGTGCCCACCTACAACCAGGTCGAGCGCCTGGCGGCGAGGGCCAGGTGGGCCGGCTACATAGTGCAGGAGGCCGTGGAGATCCTTAGGAGGGAGATAGAGGCGAGGCCCGGCGCCGTGAGGCCCTCGGTGAGGATGGTCGGGCACACGGGCTTCATACTAGTCCTCCGCAGGCTCTCCAGCCCCGCCGCAGCCGAGGAGGGTGAGGGCGCTCCCGCCCACGGCGAGGGCCAGGCCGGGGAGGGCCAGCGGGGGAGGCTCCTCGCCGAGGAGCAGCCAGGCCAGGAGGCTGGCCCCGAAGGGCTCGAGTAGCGCCACCGTGGTGACCGTGGAGGCCGGGTAGTAGCGGAGGGCGTAGTTCATCATCGTGTGCCCCCCGAGCATGGGTACCACGCCGAGTAGCACCAGGAAGGGGAGCGACCCCCGGGGCACGCCCAGGGGGTTTGAGGCAGAGGCCAGGGCCCACAGGCTGGCACCCACGAGCGCCCAGGTGTAGACGGAGAGCGTGTAGCCCCCGAGGGGCGCCCCGGCCCTCCTAGCCCTCCTTCCCAGGTAGAAGTACAGGGAGGCGGCGAGGGCCCCGGCCAGGGCTAGGAGGCCCCCCAGGAGGGTGAGGCCCCCCTTCCAGGGCTCGGCCAGCAGCGCCACCCCGGCGACGGCGGCTATGGGGCCCAGGGCCCTGCGGGCGCAGATGGGCTCGCGGTCCACCAGCACCTCGGCCGCGGTGACGTAGACCGGGTACGTGACCACTATGCCGGTGCTCGCGGCGACGCTCGTGTAGCGGAGGCTCTCGAACCACAGAGTGAAGTGCGCGGCCAGCGAGAGCCCCGCGGCGGCGTGGAGCGGCTCCAGCATCGCGGGGGCGCTGCGGGCGAGGAGCCCCGTTATCGCCGAGCCCACCAGCAGCCTCCACCAGGCAGCGTCAACCCCGGGCACGCCGGCCAGCCTGTAGAGGACGGCCGCCCAGGATATGGAGGCGACCGCGACGGCCAGCGCCAGCGCTGGATGCAGGGGTTGACCGCCGCCCCGGCCTTCGGGCATCCCTGCTGCGACCCTCCACCCTCCGGGGGAGGGCTGGGTTAATGGGTGGATTGTAGGGGGCCTGGGAGAGCGCGTGGTGCCGCCGCCGGGATTTGAACCCGGGACCTCCGGATCTCCCAGGCCCCCCGGCGACCTCGGCCGGACCACCCCCCTAGGGGCCGTATGAGTCCGGCGCTCCGCCAGGCTGAGCTACGGCGGCACCCGCCCCCCTCTATCTGGGGGGTGGGATTTTAAGCACGCCGCCGGCCTAGAGGGTGATCTCGATTGTGACTAGGTCCTCGCGGAGCTGGGCCTCGCGCAGGGGCCTCTCCACCTCGACGCCGTAGTCGTCTAGCAGCCTCTCTATGGCCTCCCTTATCAGCTCGCTCCTAGTCATCCTCAGGGTGGCGGCCAGGCGGTCCAGGGCCTCCAGCGTCCTCGGGTCTATCTTGAAGGTGACCACCCTCACGCTAGCCTGTGGCACGGGCTGGCACCCCCCTGGGAGAGGTGGCTGCCCGGAGTATACTAGCCGCGGCGGGAGGACGGGCCAGTGGAGGGGGGCCTCCGGACTGCGATGGTGCTAGCCGGAGAGCGTGAGGGTGGTCACCTTCAGGGTGAGCTCCGAGGCCCCCGCGCTGTAGGATACCTCGGGGAAGAACACGACTCCACCCTTCTCGGCCGCCACTGCCCTGACGGCGTGGAGGCTGCTGTACTCGCTCACCGGGGCTGGCACCGGTTGCAGGGTCAGGGAGATGG
>JALSQL010000110.1 GCA_026985435.1 Acidilobaceae archaeon | reverse complement strand
TATATCTATGTCGACCGCGCCCTCGACTTCCATGCCTCTCGACTCCAGCCTTTCCCTCTGCTCTAACTCCACGCATACCGTTTTCTCCTCAGGTCTACCCCCACCCCTAGCCCTGCTATCCAAGCCTCTAAGTCTAACACAAGGCTTAGCCCTCCCTCCCCTTCCGACCAGCGTGGCGAGCGCGTGCCTCTGACTTCCCCTCGACGCGGCTAGGACCATGAGCTTATAGAGCCCCTCCCTGATATCTGTGAGGTTTGGTATAAGCGTGAAAGCCAACGCTTCTATAAGCGTGGTCTTACCAGACGTATTAGGGCCGAGAACTATGTTAAGGCCCGGGACCAGCTCGATCGAGCCCTCTAACGATCTTAGGCGCCTAACTCGACGTTCACAACTACAGGAGACGGCGCATCTTGCGCGCCTTCCAAGAGACCACCCCGGATGACTGCGAGGCTGCCCTGGGAGCTAATAAGCAGTCAATTAGCTAATAAAAATAGCTAAGGCTACACGGCCGCGGCCCATAGCGGCCTATCCGATAGTACCACACGCAAATGCGCCTTCCCAGGCTCTTCCCCCACCTCCCGGCGCTCCTCCTCCACTACCTGCATGGTGTAGGGCATCCCGGGCGGTGGAAGGCGTATCTTCAGGTTGTATTTGAACTCCATACGACCACCCCGCTAACTCGCCGCGGCTGTCGTATCCGAGTCATCTAGACACCTAGCCGTCGAGACTTCTAGAGCCCAGATCTCCCCTCCTCTTTAGCCTTTATAGGCGTTGATCCTAGCAAGCCGGAAAACCCGGGGAGCCCCCAACTTTTCTCCATCGAGGTACCGCTTCCGGTTGTCCGCGTAAACCCACACCCCACGTTGGGGGTCGGCCTCCGCCGTAGGCCTCACAGGCGCCGCCTCGGTCCTAGCGAACGGCCTCATCCCCCGGCCAGCCCGCTGGTGTGAGGGGTATATGCGCGCACCACTCGCGCTGGCGCTTGTCTGTGCGGGGTAGTGCGCGGGCATTCCCCCGGCGACCCTGGGGGGCGGGGGTGGGGTGCCTGGGCTGTGGTGCTGGCGCCGCTGGGCTCTACGGGTGTCAGGGTGTCGAGGGTGTCGCTGGGCGTCTACGGTCTCACCGGCATGTACGGGGGTGTCCCTAGGAGGGTTGCAGTGGAGACCATCCGGGCCGCCGTGGAGCTGGGGGTGACGCTCGACACCGCCGCCGTGTATGGCGGTGGGCTGGGCGAGGATCTGGTCCGGGAGGCGCTGGGCGGCCTCTCGGGTGGGGCGGTGGTTGTCACTAAGATAGGCTACGAGCCCGGCTCTAGGCCGCCGCGCCAAGACTTCTCTAGGCGCTTCCTCCTGGGGGAGGCCGAGAGGAGCTGCTGGAGGCTGGGCAGGTGCCCCGATGTGGTGTTGCTCCACAACCCTCCCCTCGAGGTGCTCCGCGGCGGGGAGGTCTGGGGGGCCCTGGAGGACATAGTCTCCAGGGGGCTCGCCCTGGCGGCGGGGGTCGCGCTGGGGCCCGAGACCGACGTGCTACCCCACGCTCTCGAGGCCCTACGCCACAGCCAGACCGGGGCGGTCCAGTTCGTCCTCAACGCCCTGGAGGTGGAGCCTGGCGCCACAATAGCGAGGCTAGCCAAGGCGCGGGGCGCTGGCACGATGGCTAGGGTCCCAATGGCGGGGGGAGTCCTCGACGGCACCCACAAGCCGGGGGCGCCCGCCCCGGGGGACCACAGGAGGCTCAGGAGGGGCGGCTGGTACGAGTGGGCCCACAGGCTCTACGGGAGGATACGCCCCCTACTCTCCCTCCTACCGGGCACCCCCGCGCAGAGGGCGATAAGGCTCGCCCTAGACCTGGCCCCCGTAGACACGGTCGTCACGGTTGCGAGGAGCCCCAGGGAGCTGGAGGAGCACGTCGAGGCCGCCAGCCTGCCCCCGACGCCGCCGAGCGTCATAGAAGAGATAGTCCGCGCCTACATGGAGGAGGTGCCGCGGAGCCCCGAGGCGCCCAAGGCTAGCCTCGAGCTACTAGCCCGCCTCGCCCCAACCCTGAGGGCTCCTAGGGTAAAACCCTCCAACACCAGCGGCTCCCCGGCGGGGGTTAGCGCTGGCCGGGGTCTACGGCGCCATCGACCTGGGGGCGTCCAAGGTTAGGGCCGCCGTCTTCAGGGCTAGCCCCCGCAGCCTTCGGGTTGAACTCCTAGCCCTGCGGGAGGCCCCCTTCCCCGCCTGGGGGAGCCCGGGGAGGCTCGCCGCCGAGCTGCTGGCCGAGGCGGCCGGCGAGGCGGGGGCTGACAGGCTGGAGGCCGTGGGGGTCGCCAGTATAGGCCCCCTCGACTATGCTGAGGGGTGGGTCCGCGGTGCCCCCAACGCTCCGGTCCGAGAGTTCCCCCTGAGGCGCCCCATAGAGGAGGCCCTCGGGGCCCCGGTTGTCCTGGAGAACGACGTCAACGCCGCCGCGTGGGGCGAGTACCTTCTAGCCAGGCGCCGCGGCCCCAGGAGCCTGGTCTTCGTGGCGGTTGGCACCGGGATAGGCGCCGGGGTGGTCGTGGGGGGCCGCATACTCAGGGGGCCCAGGGGCCTGGCGGGCGAGGCGGGCCACATCGTGGTTGACCCCTGGAGCGGCGTGAGGTGCGGCTGCGGAGGCCTAGGCCACTGGGAGGCCCTAGCCTCGGGCTCCCGGCTCCCCCAGGCGGCGGTGCGCCTGGCCTCGAGCTGGCGGGGCCCCGAGACCCCGGCGTCGAGGGAGGCCTCCCGGGGGCGGCTCGGCTACCCGGAGCTGGCCAGGGCGCTCCAGGGGGGCGACCCCTTCGCCCGCCACCTGCTCGGGTGGCTGGCCAGGGTTCACGCAGCGGGGCTAGCCACCCTGACGGCCGCCTACGACCCCGACGTCATAGTTGTGGGCGGCGGCGCCGCCCTAGGGGTCTGGGAGCACCTGGCAGAGCCCCTAGACAGGGCCTACAGGGAGCTGGCGCCCTACGGCAGGGCCGCGCCGGTGAAGCCAGCCACGTACGGGCGGCTGGCGGGGCTCTACGGGGCGCTCGCCCTAGCCCTGAGCGCCCCGGAGACCTGTGGGTAAAACAGGTGCTGGGGGCGGCTAGCCCCCGGGGCTCCCCTTCCAGGGGCTGTCCCTCCAGACGGCGTCCCAGACGTCCTGCTCGCTTATCGTCTCGCGGGATGCTATGTCCTTCTTTACGGCTAGGAGTATGGCGTGGTGGGTTGCCTCGTCGCTTGCGAGGGCTGATAGTATGACCTTCATCCTCGGGTCGTCCACGGTCTCCAGCAGCTTCCTCACCCGCTCGACGGCCTCGGCCTCCTCGCGTATGTGCTCCTCTATCGTGGACCTTATCATCTCCAGGTCGTCCTCCGTTATCCCGGGCTGGGGGTTCTCGGCCAGCTCAGCGAGGCTCTCGTAGAAGACCGCGTGCTTCTCGCTGTCCGTCGCTATCGCCGTGAAGAGGGCCCTCAGGACCGGGTGGTGGAGCCTTGAGGCCATCTTCTTCATCTCCGAGGCGTGCCTCCTCTCCTCCTCCGCCATCCTCCTAGCCCAGGAGGCTAGCTCCCCCAGGTCTAGGCTGGCGCCCCCAGGAGCGGCCACTGTTCCCACCCCATCACACTCCTTTAAGGTGCACTACAGTATTTACGCTTACACACGCCCGGCGCCCCGGCGCCGCCGCCGTGCAGGGCAGATCTAGCCGGCCCGCCTCCTCGAAGCCCTGAGCGTGTGGACACCCCGCCCCAGCGCTGCGAGGGCGGCCTCCCAGAGGGCCTCAGACACCGTCGGGTGGGGGTGCTGCGTGGAGGCCAGCTGGCGGAGCGTGGCGCCCGAGCCTATCAGGTGGGCGGCGTAGGCCGCCAGCTCGCCCGCGTGGGGTAGGAAGGCGTGCACGCCCAGCAGCCGCCCCGCCGGCTCCTCGTATACGAGCTTCACGAAGCCCCTCTCCCCGCCCTCGAGCCAGACCCTAGCCAGGGACCCTGCTGGGACCCTCACCTCCACAGCGTCCAGCCCGCGCCTCGACGCCTCCTCCAGCGTGAGGCCCACGCTGGCCGCCTCGGGGGCGGTGTACACCACCAGGGGCGTGGGGCCCGGCTCCACCGGCGTGCCGCCCAGTATGCTCGCCGCCGCCTGGAGGCTCTCGTGGTAGGCCTTGTGTGCCAGGAGAGGCGGCCCCGCAGCGTCGCCGGCCACGTAGACGCCCGGCGCGGCCTCCATGCCCGGCCTCCTAGCCTCGACGAACCCTCCCTCCCCAACCCTGACGCCAGCCCTCTCGAGGCCGAGCCCGCGGGTTCGGGGCCTCCTACCCGTGGCCACCACGACCACGTCGAACCCGGCCAGCCCCAGGCCCGTGATCTCCGCCTCGACGCCCCCGCCGCCCCTCCTCGCTAGCCTGGCGGTGGCCCTCTTCACAACCCTGACGCCGAGCCCCCGGAGGAGCCCCTCCACCGCCTGGGAGAGGCTCCTATCCATCCCCGGTAGCAGGCGGGGCATCGCCTCCACCAGCGTAACCTCCACCCCCGCCAGCGCCAGTATGAAGGAGTACTCCACCCCAACAGGCCCCCCGCCGACCACCAGCGCCGACGCCGGGCCCCTGCGGAGGGCCTCCCGGAACCCCCTGTTAGTGACCACCAGCTCCCCGTCGGGCTCGAGGCCGCGGGGCGCGTGGGGCTCGCTGCCCGGCGCTAGGAGGAGCGCCCTCTCGGCCTCGAGCTCCGGGCCGCCCTCGACCGAGACCCGCCTCGGCCCCTCTATAGAGGCCCTACCCCTGACCACCCAGACGCCGCTCCTCTCGAGGAGCTCCTCAACCCCGCCCCTGCTCCGCGCGGCCGCCACGCCCCAGGCCCACTCCGCCAAGCCCGGGAGCCCCGGCGGCGCCGCCGCGGCTCTCCTGGCGGCGTGGAGCCTTGAGATCAGGGCCTTGGTGGGTATGCACCCGTAGTTGGTGCACTCCCCTCCTAGGAGGTGCTCCTCGACCAGCGCCACCCTGAGGCCGCTCCTAGCCAGCAGGGCGGCCGCGGGGTACCCCCCAGGGCCGCCGCCTACGACTACAACGTCCACCCTCTCCACGTCCACGCCCCGCACGGGCTGCTCCCGGCGGGCTAGTAAAAGCTATGGGGGGTTGCCCACACCTCCTGGGGGACACACCCGGTCGAGGCGGGCTCAGCATAGGGCCATACCGCAGGGGGGCCCGCTGTTCGGGTAGCTGAGGGTTACCTTGTACTTCAGGAGCGCTGGGACGAAGCCTATATCGTCGAAGGCGTCGTCGCGGTACCACGATGGCATCGTCGACTTCGACGCTACCAGGCTGACTGTGTCTCCGCCTATAGGCTGGGCTGACAGCTTTATCTCCGCAAAGGAGAGGCCGAACCTCTCCCAGATAATGTTCACGGCCGCCAGGGCTAGCGTTGAGTAGCTCGCTAGGGGCGAGTCGCTGGCGAAGACCTCCCTTATTTTCGGTATCTTAGTCACCGCCAGGTTCAGCGCGTACGTGAGGAGCGCCCCGTAGTTTGTACCGCCAGTACTCCCGCCCCTAGAGGATTCTATGACGACCTCGCTGCCGCTGGGGGGTATCTCTGTGCTGGCTATCGTGTACTCGTCGAGGGGCTGCTCACCGTTTGCGAGGGTCGTCAGGTTAGCGTAGATGGATAGCAGGTTGCTGCCCAGGGGCGGCGGCTGGTCTGCAGAGAAGACTATGGATGTCAAGTCGCTGTAGGTGTAGTGGATGTCGTAGTATGGGGTAAACCTGACCAGCGGGATGACCCGCCACCAGTATGTGCCGTTCATGTAGACCTTGCTTACCCAGTAGTAGACTGTGGCGGCGTCGAACTTGTATATAACCTGGAGTGGGCCGTAGATCACGCCTATCGAGTGCCCCTGGTATGCCGATGGAACCACTGAGACCGACGGGATCCCGGAGGACCTCAGCTCCGAGTAGCTGCTGCCGAGCACCATCACGCCGAGGAGGCCGATCCCCCTCTTGCTCGACTGGTATTGTATGTAGGAGTAGCTCAGGGTTAGCGCCGGGTAGGATGGCGGCTGCCCGCTGTCGCCCCACTCCACCTCGAGCACCATGAACGGCGCGGCGTCATACTCTTCAATAACCTGGTCTGTGTCGAAGGTGTCGTTCCACCCCTGGTAGCTGACGGCTGAGTACAGGTCGTAGGCGAAGTCATCCATCGGGTAGACGCCGGGGGCGAAGCCTACATAGTAGACCTTCAGGGTGTCTATCACGTCCCCAGGGCTGCACTCGTCGGCCGGGGCGTAGTAGGCGAAGGCGAACCTGTAAGCGTACATCTGCCACGCCGTCTTAGCGTCGTGGTAGTCTCCCTCGTATTTCTCGACCCACAGGCTGGGCGGGTCCTCGTCGTTGTACCATATATCGTAGAGGCTCTGGAACCAAACCTGGGCCCGGAGGGACTGAAGGCATGCGACCCTGGGGCCCGACTCCCTGGGCAGCCCTGCTGGGTGCTCTAGCTGGCTTACCGGCACTATGGGCCCCGAGGGCTTGCCACCAACCGCGAGGCGGCCGGGATCTCCGGCTGGAGCTAGGGGTGTACACTCCGAGAGCGATTCCGGCTTTATTTTAATGTAGCTTAGGCGGAGGAGCGCTAGGGGGTCATTGGCTGCTAGCCTGTACGCCTCCAGGGGGTTGCCCCCCTTCGTGTTTAGGTAGTAGTCGAATGTGCTGAAGTCGGCCCTCCTGACGCATAGGGACCCGTCGGGGTTGACATAGTAGAGAGCCACGCTGAGGGAGGCGTGCTCCACGAAGCCCCTCTCGCGGAACCGTCCCTCCACCGTGTTAGCCCTCTCCTGGATGCCACCCATGGGCACCCTGAACTGAACCCTGAGAGTGTCCGGGTCCACCTCCTGGAATAGGTAGCCGCCCGGGTAGAAGATGTAGGCCTGCCCCCCTACCAGGCCCTCCCTCGGAGCCCCGGTGAGGTCCACGGTGAGAGTGTGGGCTCCACCCGCGAGGAATGGGGGCTGCGTGTACATGCCTAGCCCGAGGACTACTAGGAGCATTGCCGCCGAGTAGGCTAGTATGATTGCGAGCATTAGCGGGAGGCCGAGCCTAGCCATATGAGAGCCCCGCCACACCCATAACCACCCCGCCACACCCATAAAAACGTTCCTATGCCGAGATCGGGGCATGCCACCAGCTGGGCTGATGGTCGCTTATATTGTGGGGGCGCGGGGCGGGAGCTTGGTGGGGGTTGCCGCTTTGGCGGGGAGCCCGGTTGCGAGGCTTGCCGAGGCTGTCAACTGGCTCGAGGAGGAGCTTGCCAGGGTGAGGGAGAGGGTTAGCGGCGAGGCTGGGGGGCTGGTGAGGACCGCCGACCTCCTCATGGAGGAGCTTGAGAACGACGCTAACATCCTGGTTGAGGGTATTGTGAGGGAGCTCCACAAGCTCGCCGAGGAGGAGGTTGAGGAGATCAACGTGTGGCTTGACGGCGAGAAGGCCAGGGTGGCGAGGGAGATAGAGGAGTCCGCCCGGGCCAACCGCGGCAGGGCGGTGGAGGAGGTCCTCAGGGTTGTGAGGGAGAGGCTCGCGGGGGGTAGCGGCTAATGGCTGGCAGGTCCGGCTACGCCCGGCTCATACCCGCCGCTAGGGTGGCCAAGACCAGGGTGCCGCCGCCCGAGAGGGTGAGGGACGCCCTAGCTACGCCCGAGCCCGCGGAGGCTATGGCGGCCTTCAGGGACTACATACCGGGCCTCGCGGAGGCTAAGAGCCCGGAGGACGCCGGGGCCGCTGTTTACTCGTGGCTGGCCGGCATGGCCTGGAGGCTCTCCAGGCTGGCGCCGGGCGCCGCTGCGGAGGCGCTCCTAGCCTTCGCCCTCGACGAGGTCGCCCTAGACATGCTCATAGCCATGGAGGCCGCCGCCCGGGGCTCCAGGCCCGAGTCCATGGTGACCTCGAGGGTCGAGTGGACCCCCACGGCCCGGCTAGCCAGGGAGCCCGAGCTACTCTCATCCCCCGAGCGCGTGGTGGAGGCCGCCCGGGGCTTCACAGGCCTCCAGGCCGGCCTCTCCTGGGCCCTCCAGGCGGCCCGGCAAGCTAGGGACCCGAGGGTCTACACCCTAGCCTACCCGGCCGTCTCCTACATGGTCTACACCGCCCCACTGGCCTCCCTCGACCCCCTGAGCGTGAGGTGGATCACGAGGATAGTGTGCCCGGGCCTCGCCCACAGGGCCGCCAGGGCCGCGGCCCAGGCCGTGCTCCAGGGCGTCGACCCCAGGCTCGCCGCGGCCGCCATACCCAGGATCCGAGACCCCTACTGCGGCATACCCTGGGCGAGCCTGGGCGAGCTAGCGGAGAGGGAGGCGTACGAGGAGCAGGTCGTCTCCACCCTCAGGCAGCTGCTGCCCGGCCTGGGTGTCGAGGGGAAGACACTGGCGGAGGCCCTCGAGGCGAGCCACCGGGTGGCCAGGTCGAGGATCCGGGCCGCGGCGCACGCGGCGCTCACCTCCTACCCCTTCCACGCGGGCGTGGCCGCAGCCGCGCTGGCGCTCGCGAAGCTCGCCGCGGAGTCGGTGCGGGGGGTGGTTAACGCGGTCTACCTGCGCCTCCACCCCGACGAGTACGCCGAGCCCCTGGGCGTCGAGGCCTAGCGGGCCACGCCCGGCGGGCCGCGTCCTTACGCCCCTGAAATACCTCCCAAGCCGCACACGCCGCGCCAGGTGGAGCGTTGTGGCTGGCCTCGACAAGCGCACGGGCGGCCTGGTCGGCACGTGGGCCAGCATAGTGGCCGGGCTCCTCATAGTGTACGTGCTAGCCCAGGTCTACAGGGGCGGCGTGGAAGCGGCCTTCAGGCCCCCCACG
>JALSQL010000109.1 GCA_026985435.1 Acidilobaceae archaeon | reverse complement strand
CACCCTCTTCTTGTAGCCCGCCGAGAGGCTGGCTATCCTCCTCTCGAGGACCCCGCCTAGGCCCAGCGTTTCCACCGCCCACTCGACGCTGCCGCATCCCCTGTAGGAGGCCATAGCCTCCAGGTAGTCTCCAACCCTCAGCGGCCCGGGGATCCCCAGGCTCTCGTGGAGCATGCCGATCTGCCGCCTCTCCCTGGGGGTGAGCCTCCTGGGGTCGGAGCCGAAGACCCTCACCACGCCCCGGGTCGGCCTTAGGAGGCCGGCTATCGTGTTGAGGAGCGTCGACTTCCCCGAGCCGTTGGGGCCCAGGAGCACTAGCACCTCGCCCTCCCTGGCCTCCAGGTCTACGCCCCTCAGGGCCTCGACTCCGCCCCTGAAGACCTTCCAGAGCCCCCTCACCTCAACGGGCACCCCAGAGCCACCTCCACCTGTCCCCCAACCCCCTCGGGGGCGTCTACCCTCAGGGTTAGGAAGAAGGGGCCGGGGCCAACGCTGGCCTCGAGACTCGGGTTGCTGGGTGTGAGCACCCACGAGCCGCCGCCCCCGCTGCCGGCGATGGTCACCGTTACCCTGGCCCCCTCTGGTATCCCGCTGGCGTGGACGTAGACGTTACCCGTGGGGGTGTAGGAGTACAGGCTCTCGAAGTAGCCCCCGATAACCGGCTCGACTAGGGTTCTAGAGCAGGAGGCCTCGACGGCGTACACGCCCGCGGCCAGGCCCGCTGCCGCCGCGGCTGAGAGTGCTATGAGGGCGTAGAGTAGCCCGCGCCTGGCCGGGCTCAACGCACGTCACCCCCGGCGAGGGCGAGGTAGCCCAGCACCAGCCAGGAGGCGTAGACTAGTAGTGACCCCACGACCCGAGCATGGGGTAGCAGCCCGGCTGGCGAGGCTGCGAGGGCGCACTCCGCGACGGCGGCCACTATATGGTCTGCTATGTCGGGCACGGATATCACGGCAGCCAGGCCCAGCGCCTGGGCTGCGAGGGCGGCCGCCGTGCTCCCCGTGGCGGTGAACGCCACGAGGAAGACACCCTCCACGGAGAGGTAGAGCGCGACCATCCCAGCCAGGCCCGCCAGGAGCCCCGCGGGCCTCCCGAGGCCCCCGACCGCAACCCCCACGAAGACGCCCACCGGCACGGCAGTCAGGGAGGTGGCCAGGGCGTGGAGCGCCACTACCCTCAGGTAGTACTCCCAGAGGGTCGAGGAGACGAGCGCCTGCATGTAGCTCCTCCTCGAGTAGCCGGAGAGCAGGAGGGCAGCGGCCGCCGGGGAGACGGCTATGCCGGAAAACACCACGTCCATGATCGGCGTGGACATGCGGGAGACGGTGTACCTCACGAGGGCGGCCCTCGCCGACTCGCTTCCCAGTAGCTCCCTCGCGAGCCCCGTGGTCTCGGCCTGGAGCCTCTCCGCCTGCCGGGGGCTCTCGGCCACAGTCGCCCCGACCAGGTTCCCCCCGACGGGCATGCGCAGGCCGGCCTCGTCGCCCCTCTCAAGGACGCCCAGCCTCCCCGCGCCTTGGAGGGCCGCGAGGGCCGCCACGGCCACGGAGCCCAGGAGCAGCGCCGACACGAGCAGTAGCGGCGCCCTGGCCAGGTACTCCCTCACCTCCACACCAGGCCACCCCTCCTGGCGAGTAGGAAGGCGAGCAGGGCAGCGGAGGCTGCTAGGACGGCTAGGGCCGTCCTGCCTAGGGGTATGAGGCTGAGGCGACCCATCCTGTACTCGCAGTAGGGCTCCACGTCGAAGCCGCCAGCGTGCCTGACGCTGGCGCCGTTGAAGAACAGGATGACGCTAGAATTGGAGGGGTGTGGTAGTATGAAGTTTACAGCCACACACTCGGACCCCGAAATGTAGAACCCTCCTCCGATTACGGGTAGGCCGCAGGAGTAGCAGCCGATCCACGTGACCCCCGGCTGGGGGTGCCCGTTAAGGCCGACCACAGGCGACGGGGGGCGCAGGGGGGTGTACTCAGCGAGTATGCTCGAGGGGAACCCGTGGCCCGGCCTGGCCGTGTCGTTGGCCAGCATCGAGAGGAGCCGCTCCACCCTATCTAGCGTGGTAGGCGAGCCCGCGGTTGGGATGTAGCTGTAGATGCTCCTGTTGTGGTGGAAGTAGAAGGTCGCACGCACGCGCACGGGCAGCAGGAGCCTCCTATAGTACCTGGCAACCTGGTACTCCAGGTTCGACATATAGTAGACCCTGAAGCCCATCACGTGGCTGGCGGGCCCGGTTACCGCCTCTATGCGGACGGTGCTGTTCAGGTAGCGCATCACAGCCTCTCGGTCGCCGTGGGAGACCCTCCTGAAGGCGCTGGCGTTCGACAGGACCGGCTCGTAGAAGGGGTTGAAGCCCAGCTCGACCTCCACGGGCCTCCCGTTGGCCTCGACCAGCCTGGAGGCGCCGGTGGATGCGTCCACGTAGATCGAGTACTCCAACCTCCTAGGCATCTCCAGCGGGATCGTAAGGTTGAGGGTGTAGTTGCCCCTCCACCCCTCCGGCAGCCTCGACGCGAAGAGGGGCCTCAGCACCGTTATGTTGACGCGCACCAGGTACCCCGCCCCCTGGCGGGCTATGCTGGCGCTGCCCTCGAACAGCCAGGCCAGCGGGTGGCCCAGGGCCTCACATGAGGCCGGCAGCACCACACGGTAGACTATCGTGTCTCCGCCGCCCAGCCTCTCCACGCTGGGCTCCCTGGAGCCGCTGCAGTCGGCGTAGAGGCTTAGGTAAACGGTACGGCCGTCGCGGAGGGGTATGTTCCAGCTCAGCGTCCTAACCGGCACCAGCCCGCTCACGCTCACCCTCGTAAAGATAGGTTTGACCCCGTCGGTCGCAACGACGACCCCGCCGAAGCTGTACTCGCCGGGCACCCCGCCCGGGAGCACCCCCGCACCCCCGCTGGCCGCCGTGCTGGAGCTACACGACGCTAGCCCCGGCAGGAGCGACACGGCGAGCAACGCCAGCAGCAGGGCAGCGCTGCTCAGGCTACGAGCTAGCCGCAAGCCTCTCGCCCCAGCCTCCAAGGCCCGGCTAAGGACGCCGCTGCGGTCCTATAAAGAGCGGTGCCAGGGCGCTAGAGCTGGGGGTAGGCCCTGGCTCTCGCCGCTTATTGTGTAGGTGTAGCCCCCGGAGAGTATGTATGGGGGTATCCAGGAGATCTCGCTGGCCAGCCACTCGGCGAGCCTCTGGGGGTTGAGGTCTGCTGGCGCGAGTATGAGGGTGTAGGGGCCGGTGGCGCCGTGGAAGCCCATCCAGCTGTTGTCGCCGCTGCGGCCCATGTAGAATAGCTGCTGCTCCCCGGGGAGGCCGGCTACGCCTATGTACCAGATCCTCGGGTCCCCGCCGGTGCCGGTCTTGCCGTCGTCGTTCGTCATGTAGAAGGTCACGGTGGACCCGTCTGCGAGGGTTGCGGTGAACGTGTAGGGCCCGCTGGTGCTGCTGTCGCTGCCCAGGTTGCCGTGTAGCCACACGTTGACGGCCTGGCCCTGGTAGTTCTGGTCGGGGATGAGCTCTATCGCCCAGACGAGGTCGTCCCCTATACCGTTGTGCTCCACGTCGTCCGCGAAGAAGACCCTCACGTGGACCCTGAAGTCGCCCAGGTCAACCCAGGTCTCGAGCGGTATCCTGCTCCCCGGCCCCATGGGTAGGCTGTAGCTACGCCCGTTGTAGGAGAGCGTGGGGTAGCCGAAGCCGTCGAAGGCGTCCCTCCCGGCGTCGGCCCAGTAGCTCTGGTAGAGGTCGCTCTTGCTGGGGTACCAGTTGTTGACGGTCTCCAGGTTCGAGGCGCCCGGGTTGTAGCCCCGCTTGAGGCCGAGGCCCTGGGGGGTGCTCCAGTACGCCCCCGCCTGGGGGTTGCCGTAGTAGAGGTAGAGGGTTGTCTCGCCGGGGCTCAGGGTGGGGATCTTAACGTAGAAGAGGCCGACCCCCGCCTGGGGATCCCACTCTACGGGGTAGGCCTGGAGTAGGGTTCCGTTGGGCAGGGCGAAGCGTAGGTCGGAGCCGTCCTGCTTCGCGTGCTGGAACACGCTTGAGGCCCCGGTCAGGTTCACGGCTACCACGACGTCGGCCAGGGTGTCGGTGCCTGTCCACGTGACTGTTATGGGCAGCCTGTACTCCCAGCCCTCGAGCCAGCCCTCGGGCAGCCTGACCTCGGAGTGGGCCCACCAGACCCTGAAGAGCCTGCCCCCGTGGGTGGAGTAGGTGTACTGTATCCTGGTATCGTTGGCCTCGACGTCGCCCCAGAGCGCCGCTATCACCGGGGTTGAGGCTATCCCGCTGGCCCCCGGCTGCCCCGAGCTGCCGGGGGCGAACACGGCCATGTGCGGGTCCACGTAGACGCTCGTTAGGTTGAGGTTGTAGTAGCCAGTCGTGAACCCCAGCGAGACCTCCCCCGGCCCCGCCGGGGAGCCTCCAGAGGGCGGGGGCTCGATGTACCCCCGGGGCGCCACTAGCAGGGCGTACCAGTTGCCGCCCCACCCGCTGCCGTAGCCTAGGGCTTCGAGGTCGGGGTTGGTGTGCGCCTCCTCGACGGCGCCGCTCACGGGCCTCGCGAGGCCCACCGGGTAGGGCGGCGGCCTGGCTTGGAGCCTGTACCGGGTGTCGAAGTATATGTAGTAGGTTGCACCCTCGGACGTGAGGTTGGCCGGGAAGACCAGCCAGTAGATGTTGGGGGAGTCTGTGAGGTTTAGGGGCAGAATCGAGCCGGTGGGTGTTGCAACGTAGATCGTGCGGGGGTCCACGATGCCCGGAGCGCCTAGGTCGCCGAAGTCGACCCTAACCGCCACCGGCCACTCGCTCCTCGTGTAGGGGCTCGAGAGGGTTAGGGGCACCCGGTACCTCGACCAGCCAGCCCAGACCGCCCCTACGGGGGGCTGCTGGCCCGGCGGCTGGGGTGGCGGTGGCTGGTAGCAGGTGGGGGGTGCCCACGGATGCCGTGGGCTCGGGCTGGACGTAGGGCCTCACTATGATATTGCGGTACTCGTGGCTCACGCCCTGGTTGTAGGCGCTGTGGAGGCCGGCACCGCCGGGGAAGCCCTGCTGGGGACTCTGGGGGTCGGATAGCGTGAGGGTGTACACCCGCCCGTCGGGGGCCACTATGGTGGCGACCGCCCGGTTCGAGTAGACGCAGAGGCGGAGCTTGTACCAGGCGTCAGCCTCGACGCCCGGGTAGGTCTCGTTGTGGGCTGTTATCGAGCCGGGGTGCTGGGCTAGCAGCTCGAAGCCCGCCCTCCCGGCCTGGGGGAAGTATATCACGCGGAGGACGTACCTCGTGAGCCCTCCCGTCTGGGGGTCGTAGCTGACCCTGGCCACGACCCCGGCCTCCTCTATACTCTCCAGAGCGCCGAGGTTCACCTCGGCCTCGACGCACACTCCGCTCAGGCTTAGGTTCTCGACGGCCATCATGTGGGACCTATCAATGGTGACCTGGGAGCTGACCACGCCCGAGGACTCGCTCCACCCGCTCGAGTCGACGCCGTCCAGGTTGCCCCACCCGTTGTAGTCGGCGTCGCAGGGGTACCAGTCGAAGTCGAGCCTGTCGCCGGGGTTGTAGTAGGGGAAGACGTGCTCTGGCCCGCTGCAGCCCGGGTAGGGGTTGTATGAGGCGTTGTAGTGGAATAGTATGGTGACGGTGGAGCTGGCTGGCAGGGTTAGGTTGACCCAGAAGACAGCCCTACCAGCCTGGGGGTCTAGCTCCTCCACGTAGTAGTAGAGCGGCGTGCCGTCAGCGAGGGTGAAGTAGAGGCTGCCGCTGGCCAGCTTGCCCCAGTCGTCGAAGTTGCCAGAGTTGAGCTCCACCCTCACCGCGTAGCCGGAGAGCCCGCTGCCCACGTGGGTGGTAACGTTGACCGGGAGCACGCACCCCCCGGGCTGCACTGGCTGCGGCGCCGGCTGGACGGTCGCCGGGGGCGCGCCCGAGGCTATGGACTCGAGGTCAGGGTACACGCCCACGGGCTTGGCGGCCAGGGGCACCTCGGCCGAGCCCAGGGAGGCGCCCCCCCGCCGCGAGGGGGGCGTCGAAGCCCAGCCTAACCCTGAGCAGGTCGAGCTCCCGCGAGGCTTGGAGGCTCACCTCTAGGAGGTGGCCCGGGGGGAGCACGAGGCCTGAGGCCAGCGCCCGGACGAGGTCGGGGTACCCCTCCACGTACTCCAGGGCGCCGCCCACGACGCGGTAGAGGGTGGCGCTGGCCCCGGCCAGCCAGCTGGGCCTCTGCGAGGCGGTGAGCAGGCCAACGTCGCCGTCAACGGTTACCAGCACGATGGCGCGGAGCTTAAGGGGGAGCGTGAGGCCGTTGTAGACCCCTATGGTGCCGTTGTACCCCGACGCCCCGCCCACCACGCCGACCCTCAGGTAGATCCTGGCCTGGGCCTCGAGGGACTGGCGGGTCAGGGTCAGCCTCTCCACCGATGCCTGCCTCCTCGACAGGCTCTCCTGCCGGAGGAACGCTGCGACGCCTAGGAGCAGCAGGAGGACGATGATAACCGCGCCCACAATGGAGCCCACGCCCCCTCCGGCGGCGGCCCCCTCTAGCTGCCAAGGCACCCACCCCCGCCTAGGGCAGCAGGTCGACTGGGGCGTCGACGTCGCCCGCGCTAGTCGAAACACTGACAATGCTCTCGGGCGCCTCAGCCCTGAAGGGGCCTATCGCCTCGACAGTGTTCGGGGGAACGTGGAGTGGGAGGGTGAAGTTCGCGGGCTCGAGCTGCCGGCCGTCGAGGTAGACGGCGTAGACGTCGACGCCCAGGGGGCCCGTGGCTAGTATGACCCACAGCTCCCCCGTGCTGTTCCGTATGTAGGCGTAGTAGATGGCGGGGGCCGCCAGCGCCTCGACCTCCTCCTTCCTAACCCTCTCCTCGGCCGCCTGCCAGATCCTCTCGTTGCTGGAGACGGCTGAGAGGTAGACGGCCACGCCAACCGTAGCCACGAGTGCCAGTATGAGCATAGCCGAGAATACCTCACTGACACCCCCTACGCCTGGGGGCCGAGGAGCCGGCGGCCATCTACCAGCATCCCTCAAAGCTGGGGGCCGGGCCAGCCTTAAATACCGCCCCCTAGAGCGCTGGGAGCCTAAGGTAAAGCTTACCCCCAACCCTCCTGAGGTACGCCACCCCACCATCGCCAGCCAGGTCGAGCCGGGCTGGCCTGCGCGGGCAGAGCCTCAAGGATGGGAGGCCCCCGGGTGGCTCGAGCTCCACGCACCCACGGCCAGCAGGCCTGGCGCGGAGGGCCACCCCGCCCCTCGGGCCGGCCAGGCCCTCCAGGAGCCCGCCCCTCAGGGGCTCCAGGGGCACGTCCAGGTGGGTGTACCTCGCCCCCATGCACCCCGCCGGGTGGAGGGACGCCTCAACGCTAACAATGCCGATGGTGGGGTCTGCGACCTCTAGCACGACCGGCCGCTTGCAGCGCTGCACCCCTAACCTGCCCCCAGGCTCCTAGCGGCGGCCTCGAGCTCGCCCGCGGCGTCACCGGTTAGGCTCGCCGCGCTCCTCAGGTGGGAGGCGGCCTCCTCGAGGCTAGCCGGGGTGAGGCTCCCGCAGCCGCTCTCCGCGAGGCCCTCCAGGGTCGAGGCGAGCGCCGCGGCGGCCGCGGCTAGCCTCTCGTGCTCGGGCGTCCTGCTGTTGGAGGCGTACCCCTCCAGGGCCCTGGCGGCTGCCTGGGAGGCGTGGGCGGCCGCCTTCAGGGCGCTCCCGGCCTGGGGGCCCCGGCACCCGGACCTGGCGGCCGCCTCCAGGCTGTCGGCGGCTGCTAGGAGGCTGTTGGAGGCGGCCCTCTCGAGCGAGGACTGGCTCTCCTCCAGGAGGCCGTTGGCCTTGTCCAGCTTGAGGGCGTAGTAGAGGCCCGGCGCCCCCACTAGGGCAGCTAGGACCAGGGCTGTAAGCAGGCAGCCCCCGAGCCCCCTGGCGGCGTTGGCCACCCGCTGGCGCACCCCCAAGGCTGGGGGCTGCGGTGGCTTCAGGCGCTTTAAGCTGGGCTAGTACGCGCGGTGGGGGGTGCCGGCTGGCTTGGGGGCCGTAGTGGTGCTCCACGTCAGCGACGTCCACTGCGCCGACGACAGGCTGGCATCTATACTCGAGAGGGCGCCGGCCCACGACGTGGTTGCGGCCACTGGCGACTTCGAGTGCCTGTCCACGGTCGACACGCTGCTCTCCAGGGCTAGGGCCCCCGTCGTGGCTGTGACCGGTAACATGGACGACGTGAGCATTGGCAGGCGGCTCCGCGAGGCTGGGGTGCTCGTCGAGGGGCGGTACAGGCTGGTCGGGGGGCTGGCGTTCGCCGGCGTCGGCGGCCTGGACCCGGCGGCTGGCATGGAGCTGCTGGCCTCCAGGGAGCCCCCGGGCGGCGCGCCCCTGGTGCTCCTCTCCCACCACCCGCCTAAGGGCGTGGTTGACAGGGCCTTCCTGGGGGTTCACGCTGGCCTGAGGGAGCTGAGGAGGCTCGTCGAGAGCCTCCAGCCCGCCGCCCACCTCTGCGGCCACATACACGAGGCCCGCGGGGTTGGCAGGCTGGGTGGAACCCTCGTGGTTAACCCGGGGCCGGCCAAGAGGGGGTACTACGCCATAGTGGAGGTAGGCCCCGGCGGGGCCACGGCGAGGCTCGGGAGGGCCTGAAGGATAAAACCCGGCCACGCCGCCCGGGCCTGGGGGTGCGCGGGCATGAGCGTTGAGAGGGCTCTCAGGGATATCGCGGAGGTCGCCAGGAGCCGCGGGCTAGTGGCCGAGGGCGAGGGCGAGAGGCTCGTCATAAAGAACCCGGACATGCCGCTGGAGGTGGTCGTGGAGAGGGGCCCCGGCGGGTTCAGGGTGGAGCTCAGGGCCCTCGAGAGC
>JALSQL010000108.1 GCA_026985435.1 Acidilobaceae archaeon | reverse complement strand
CAACATCGCCCCCCAGCAGCTCGCAGACACCCACCCAGACGGAGCCAGCGAGCACCACCACGGCCACCGCCACTACCACCAGCCACGGCCAGGGAGGCGCTCCCCCGGCAGGCTCGACCGGCACCCCCGGAGGCGCCACTAGCGCAGCCAGCACCAGCGCTGGCCAGGGAGGGGCGCCCGCCACGGGCAGCGGGGGCCAGCAGGCCGGGGGGTCGTCGAGCGCGTCCCCCACGGCCACCAGCACCAGCGGGCCCGGCGGCCTGGCTGGGGTGGCTGGCAGGGTGTCCCCGGAGATGGCCGGCATAGCCATCATAATCCTGCTCCTCCTGGTCCTCATCGCTAAGAGGTAGCGGGCGCTACGGGGCCGCCCAGACCTGGCGGCCCTGGGGCCGTTTCACCCCCCTCTCTTTCTGCAGGTTCCACCCCCCAGGCTAGGGCTGGGGGCGCGAGCGCGTGGTATCGGGTTAAGACATATTACTTGGCCCGATATGTGCCGGTGTGGGTGCCTCGGGCTTGGAGTGCGCCGTGGAGGCCCGGGGGCTGGTTAAGGTCTACCCGGGCGGCGTCAGGGCTGTTGACGGCGTGAGCTTCTGCATTAGGAGGGGCGAGATATTCTCGCTCCTAGGCCCCAACGGGGCGGGTAAGACGACCACGGTGAAGATGCTCGCCACCCTCCTCAGGCCGACTAGCGGCGACGCCTACATCATGGGCCGCAGCGTCGTGAGGGAGAGGGGGGAGGTGAGGAGGCTCATAGGCCTGGCGCCCCAGGACCTCACTAGCGACGACGAGATGAGCGGGTGGGACAACGTCTACATACAGGCCAGGCTCTACGGCTACCCGCCGGGGGAGGCCAGGGAGAGGGCGAGGTGGGCCCTCGAGTACATGGGCCTCCTGGATGTAGCCGGGAGGAAGGCCGCCACCTACAGTGGGGGCATGAGGAGGAGGCTGGAGATAGCCATGAGCATAGTCCACAGGCCCAGCGTGCTCTTCCTAGACGAGCCCACCCTGGGCCTCGACGTGCAGAGCAGGCGCCACCTCTGGGGCCTGATACGTAGCCTCCGCAGGGAGGGGGTTACGATACTCCTCACCACCCACTACATGGAGGAGGCTGAGGCCCTCAGCGACCGCGTGGCGATAATAGACCATGGGAGGATCATAGCCGAGGGGGCGCCCGCGGAGCTGGTGGCCAGGCTCGGCGGGGACAGGGTCCACATAGTGATGGGCAGCCCCGGCGAGGCGGAGAGGCTGGCCGGGGAGCTCGCCGCCCGGGGGTGGAGGGCCAGGGCCGCTGGCCGTGAGGTTGTTGTCACCGTCGAGAACGCGGCGGAGGCGCTCCCCAGGCTCGCGCCCCTAGTGAGGGGGGCGAGGGAGATACGGGTCTCCAGGCCCAACCTCGAGGAGGTCTTCCTGGAGCTCACCGGGAGGAGCCTCCGCGAGGGGGAGGAGGCCCTGGACTCCTTCCGCTACAGGGTGCTGGCCAGGAGGATACGCAGATAGCGGGGGTGGCGGGGATGCTCGACGAGACGCTGGTGCTGACCTGGAGGGAGGTGAGGAAGTGGCTGGGGAGGAGGGGGGTGCTGGTCTCAAGCCTCGTCACCCCCCTCGTCTGGATCGCCCTCTTCGGTAAGAGCTTCAACCTCCAAGCCCTCCTCCAGCCCCCGCCCGGCTCCCTGCCGCCGGGGTCGGAGCAGCTGGTCAGGGCGATGCAGGAGGCCCTCCGGAGGAGGATACTGGAGCTGTTCGGCACCACCGACTACTTCACCTTCATGGCCAGCGGCATGCTCGTGGTCTTCTCCGTCTTCCAGGGCATGTTCAGCGGGGTTAGCGTCATCTTCGACAAGCGCCTGGGCTACATGGAGCGCCTCCTCTCAACCCCCACGCCCAGGCCCGCCATCTTCCTCTCCAGAGTCCTAGCCACGCTCTTCAGGGTCACGGTGCTAGACACGCTCCTACTAGCAGCGGCGCTGGCGATGGGGATGCACCTCCGCGAGGGCGTCACCCCCATCGACCTCCTAGCGGCGTGGGCCTACGTGCTACTCCTCGCCGCCGCCCTCTCCGCGGGCTACGCCACCCTAAGCTTCTACGCCGAGCACCAGGAGGTCCTCTTCGCGGCGAGCAACCTGATAAACCTCCCCCTCATGTTCAGCAGCAACGCCCTCTTCCCCCTAAAGCAGATGCCAGACTGGCTACAGGCCATAGCCAAGGCGAACCCCGTAACACACGCCGCCAGCCTCGTCAGGCACCACCTCATAGGGGCGCCCATAGACAACTACACCCTCAGCCTCGCATACCTCACAGCACTAACCGCAGCCCTCCTACTCGCAGGCCTATACCTCAGCATCAGGTGGATGGAGAACCGCTAGCACACCCCGCACAAGCCTAGCAAGGGCCTCACCATCACCCGGCCCCGGCAGGTCCAGCCCCCGGCACACCCCGAGGTATGTGTTGTATGTGGGGGCTTGTGAGGCTAGCCTCCAGCAGCTCTGGGTGCCCCCTAGCAGGCTGCAGAGCGCCGTGGCGTAGGCCGCCAGGCTGACCCCGTAGGAGTCGCGGAGGCCCCCCGCTCCGGCGAGGGGCCCCCACAGCACAGCCCACCCGAGAAAGCCCCTCGACCGCCTGTCCTCGAAGGGCGGGGCGGGGAGGGCCTCCACCAGCCTCCTACCGCAACCGTCGAGCCTCTCCCACGCCACGGTCGAGATGGCCCAGTAGAGTCTCGAGTAAACCCTAGACTCCACGGGGCCGGAGCTTGAGCCAGCCACGCGTGGCCCACCACGCCGCCGGGGGCGGCGCGGGCTTCTCTACGATGCGCACGATTCTCCCCTATGTTTCGCCCCTATCAGGAGTCTAGAGCATCGGGCCGGGCGGGCTTCGGCCCCTCGGTGGCTACCCTACCCCACCCCCCGCAAGGCGGGGTCGGCCGAAAACTCCATCCACACAGCCCGCCCTTCGCCCCTGGGGGCTCCTCGTGGGTGTTTTAGGGTTGACTGGGCCGCCTCTAGGGCTTCCAGCCCCACCCTCACGGGTCTAGGCACCCGCGTGGTGTTATGGGTGGCCATCGATGTCGACGGCGTAGGGCTCCCCGTCTAGGATAGGGCACGCCGCCCGCCCCGGGCTTGGAGCTTCGCCCCTAACACGCCCGGGCGGGCCTGTGACCTACGGCAAGCCACCCTAAGCCAGCCGTGAGCAGGGTTTCAACTCTCATGCTCGGGGGCGGCTGGCGGTTATGGGTTGCGGGTCGATGCATCGGCTACAACATATATACCTCCGCGGACGCTCAGCCCACCGTTGTGGTACAAGTGAGTGAAACAGGCGGTACGGGCCCGGTCGAGGCCCGGGTTTACTCGAGGCTCCTCAACGGCATCTCCACACTGGCCTGGGAGAGGCTCGGCGACTGCGGTCGCAGGGTCGCCTGGGCGCTCCCCAAGCCCGCCAGGGCCTCCAGGGAGACCTGCGGCTTTCTCGGGTGGGCTGTACTGTGGGGGCCCCTCGCCGGAGCGGGGGGCCTCCGCGACTCCTACGGGGTCAGCCTGGCGGCCTACGCCACGGCGCTCTGCAGCCTGCTAGGGGGCACCCAGAGCTGCTGGAGGCTAGCCTCACAAGCCCCCACATACAACACATACCTCGAGTCATGCTGTGGGGTTAGGCTGCCCTCGCCTGGGGAGGGCGAGGAGCTGGCCAGGCTTGTGGAGTCGCTGCTCTCCTGAGCCCCAGAGGGGCGTTGGGAGCTAGCCGTCTAGGAGGCACCTCGGCCAGCGGGGCGTTGACGAGTCAAGCAGCCCGGCAGCTAGCCTGGAGGCCTCCGAGCCGGGGGGCTCGGCTCTGGCTGCCCGGGTGCCCCTGGGTAGCGGGGCGTCTGGCCTCGCGGCGAGGGCTTGGAGGGCTCTGTGGGCCAGCGTGTGCCTCCTCGGCCTGAGGCCGAGTAGGAGGCCCTCCCGGGTGACGGTGTAGGGTAGCCCCTGCTGGGCCCTCCTCGCTATGAAGCCTAGGGCCCTCTCGGGGCTCCACGCCGGGGGGCCGCGTGTGAGCCTGAGTGGGGGTAAGCTGGTGTGCTCTAGCTCGAACGCTATGATCGCCGTGGAGGCCTCGTCGGTCCACACCTCCCACCTTGCGGCCCCGAACCCCTCGCCCTCTAGGCCCCCGGCCAGCCAGGAGGCCAGCCTGGATAGCCTCCCCCAGAGGGCGTCCCTCGCCTCGCCGGCGTAGTCGCCCTCCAGCACTAGTGCCACGACCCTGGATGGGTCGGCCCTCGCCGGGGGGCTGGCCGCCTGGGCGTGGGGGTGGAAGTAGAGCTTGCAGGGCCTCCTCAGGTAGGCGTTCGCCGCTAGGACGAGCTCGGCCAGCCTCCTCCTGGTGACGGAGGCGGCCGCGTTCCTCGAGGGGTCAACGGGGTCGGGGACTAGGAGGGCGCTGTCGGGGTAGCGCCTCCTCAGGGTTGCCTCGTCCCCCACACCCCTGGGGTCCACGTAGGCCCCGGGCCTCCAGCGGGCGGCCGCCTCTATCACGCCCCTGAAGCCGCCGTGGTATATTGTGAGGACCTCCGCTAGGAGCCCGCTGAAGCCGCCTACCCTCGTCTCGGCCCCGTAGGCCCCTATCCCCTTGAGGAAGGCCTTGAATAGCCTGGCGTCGTCTGCCAGGCAGGGGTTGGACTCGAGCTCCCCCCGGACCCACCTCGTGTGGAAGGGGGTCCTCTCGACCCCCGTGCCGCCCTCGCCCGGCCTCGACACCTTGGGGGCCACGACTACGTCGGCCTCCATCCCCATGAGCTTCACCGTGACGTAGGGGTGCTCCGCGTACCTTGCCTCGGCCGGGAGCCCCTCCAGGCAGCCTAGCAGGAGGGCCTCGCCTCGCCGGGCTATCCACCCCCTGTCGGCGCCCTCGACCAGCACGAAGACGTCCAGCTCCCACTTGTCCGAGGTCAGGGTGCCCTTGGCGAAGCTCCCCTCGGCCTCCACGGCGCCACGGAGGCCCGCGGACTCGAGGCACCCCTCGAGGCGGCGCTTCAGCATTCGGTAGAAGCCCGAGAGCAGCCTGACCTGGGCGGGTGTGGGCCTTACCGCCTCTAGCACCTCCTCCTCCAGGGGGCTCCTACCGCAGCGGCGGGGGGCTCGGGGCACCCTGTGGACCCCCCGGCTAGGGGCTCCTGGCCCTGGCCTCGGCCAGCGTCTCGTATATGGGGCCCCTCGGGGTTAGGGTGCTCTTCTTGAGCCTGACGCTCGCCACCCTCATGCGGCCCACCGTGTAGTCGCCGTACTCCGCTATCAGCCTGGCTAGGGCCTGTATGTTCCTGGAGCCCTTCACCCTGGCGAGGGTCACGTGGGGGTGGAACTCCTTCCCGCCCCTCTCGGGGGGCACCCCGAGCCTCCTGAGCCCCTCCTCGACCTGGCCCCGTATCTTGGAGAGCCACTCTGCCCCCTCCGAGACCCCCACCCAGACCACGCGGGGCCTGTAGGGGCCCGGGAAGGCCCCCAGCCCCCTGAGCTCCACCTCGAACTCGGGGAACTCCAGCCTCCCGATGACCTCCCTGGCAATCTCGCCCGCGAGCCCCTCGGGGACCTCGCCTATGAAGCGTATGGTGATGTGGAGGTTCTCCGGCTCCACAGCCTTCAGTGGCACGCCCGTCGAGGCCACCGCGTCTATGAGCCTCGACAGCCTCGAGACGAGGAGGGGCTCCTCCACGTCAACCGCTATGAAGACCCTCACCAACCCCCCAGCACCACCCACCCCGCCTGGCCGGCTGGGGGTCTTAACGTGGCCGCCACGAGCCCCTCCTGAGCCTCCTCACGACGGCGGAGGCGAGCCCCACGGCGCCAGCCGAGGAGAGGGCGAGGGCCAGCCCGAGCGGGTCCCCGCCAGCCACCACCGTGAAGCCGTCCACGACAGGCCCCTGGCCGCCGCGGGCGGCCATGGAGATGCTGGCGGCAGCCGCCGCTGCCAGTAGAGCCGCCGCCGTCCTAGCGCTCCCCAACCAGCCCCGCCCCCCAGCTGTTGGGCGCCGCCAGGCAAACTCTCCAATATAAGGCCTACCCCCCAGCGGCCCCGCGGGTAGCGGAGTGGGGTTCGAGGAGGCTAGGAGGAGGCTAGTCGAATACCTAAGGGCCGCCGGGTTCCTCAGGAGCGAGAGGGTGGCGAGGGCCCTCCTCAGGGTTCCCAGGGAGCTCTTCGTACCCCCCGAGTATAGGAGCCTCGCCTACGAGGACCGCCCCCTCCCCATAGGCTACGGGCAGACGGTGAGCGCCCCCAGCGTGGTGGCCAGGATGACGGAGCTACTAGACCCGAGGCCGGGGGAGAGGGTGCTCGAGGTTGGCACGGGCAGCGGCTACCAGGCGGCCGTGCTGGCGGAGCTCGTGGCCCCCAGCGACTGGCCCCCCGAGGGCTGGGGGCACGTGTGGAGCATCGAGAGGATACCCGGGCTAGCCGAGAGGGCCAGGCGGAACCTCGAGGCCGCCGGCTACGCTGGCAGGGTGACTGTCGTGGTGGGCGACGGCTCCCGCGGCTACCCCCCGGCGGCGCCCTACGACGCCATAATAGTCACGGCGGCGGCGCCCCAGGTGCCCCCGCCGCTGGTGGAGCAGCTGAAGCCTGGGGGCCGCCTGGTGGCGCCCGTGGGCGATAGGTGGGCCCAGAGGCTCGTGGTGCTCCGCAAGGGGCCCGGCGGGAGGGTGGAGGTGGAGGAGGACATAGAGGTGCTGTTCGTCCCCCTCGTCGGGGAGTACGGCTGGGAGGCTTAGTTGAGCAGCCTCCACTGGACCTCAGCCATCGCCGAGCCCGGGGGCCTCGCGGAGCAGCACGCCCCGGCGCCGGGGGCCTCGGGGCTGGCGAGCACCGCTGGCGCCCTGACCGGGCGGGGCTGGCCCTCCCCCCCGGGTATGCCGGGGGCCTCGGGGGCCGGGGGCGCCCGCGGCGCCTCCCGGGGCTGGTGGGAGGCCTTGTCTATAATCACGAACCTCGAGAGTATGCTCCTAGCGTTTGCCAGGGCGTATATGGGGCTCCCATAGTAGACTAGGAGCACCGGGTAGATGCCCGCCGCGGCGAGGGCGGCCCCCCTCGCCACGCCGAGGGTCTCCATGGCGAGGAGGCCGTGGTTCACAAGGGCGGCGCTGTACGCTACCAGCACCAGGGCGGCCATGAGGTGGGCTGGTAGGTGGACGGCCGAGCCGGCTATCAGGTAGGCTAGGTAGGTCCAGAGGATGGGGCTCGCCGGGGCTAGTAGCCAGAGGAACACGTCGAACCCACGGGCGGCCGCCAGGCTCGCGGGGTAGAGGCCCCTCAGCATGTCCCGCAGCACGCCCAGCTGCCAGCGGGCCCTCTGCCTCCAGAGGTCCACCACGCTGTTGGGGCTCAGTATCGAGACCCTCGTGGACACCATGCCCACCGGTATCCCGGCCCTGATCAGCCTCGCGGCGTAGAGGGTGTCCTCCACCAGGCTGTCGGAGGCCATGGGCACCCTGCGGAGCACCCACCCCTTGGCTATGAGCAGCTCGCCGTGGAGGCCGTAGACGGGCTTGTGTAGGAGCTGTAGGGCCAGCCTCTGCCTGCTTATGCTGTGGAAGTACCTCGACCCGTCGACTAGCCAGGCTATGAGGCTCCTCCCCCTCCTCGGGTATATCACCCCGTTGTATACTGGCACCGAGTCGTCGAGCTCGCAGAGGAACCTGTCGTCTAGTGGGTAGCTGTCGTCGTCTAGGAAGACGTACCACTTCCCCTCGTCGACGTAGTAGTCTATGAAGTACTGGATGGCCCGCGACTTGAAGCGCCCCCTCCTATACCACGAGGGGACCACGACGAGGCGGAAGCCCAGCCCCCTCTTCCACTCCACGAGAACCGGGAGCCCCGGGCTGTCGTCGTCCGTCACCACCCAGAGGGTGTACCCGGGGAAGCCCCGGGAGACCCTCTCAAGCACCTCCCTGAGGGCCGGCATGACCCCGGGGAGGGCCCTGGTCACGACGACGAACTCCACCTCCCCGGGCCCGCGGCGCCTCCCGCAGGGGGGCCTGGCGCTGGGTATGACGGCTAGCAGCATGGGCGCGAGCGCCGCCCCAACCTGGACCAGCACTAGGCTGGCCACGAGGCCGAGTAGTGGGGTGGGATGCGCCGCCAGGCCACCATGCAAGCCCTCCAGACCCCTCTGAAGGGCTGGACGGCGCTCGAGGTTAATAAGGGGCGATGGCCTCGTGGCTATCTGAGTGGCCCTATCTTCCCCTCCAACCGTAGCCGGTGGACCCTCCAGGTGGGCGTGACGGTCCTGGGGTGGTTCGCCCTAACATTGTCCACCCTGGCGGAGCTCGTGTTCCTCGGCCACCTCTTCGGCTCCCCGGGGTCCCGGCGGGCCTCCCCGGCTATCTCCCGGAGCGCCCGGGCGTAGGCCTCGATGTTCTCCCTGGTCTCGCTCTCGGTGAACTCCACCATGAGCGCCTCCCTCACTATGAGGGGGAAGTATATCGTGGGCGCGTAGAAGCCCCTGTCGAGCAGGCCCTTCGCCACGTCCTCCGCCGTCGCCCCGGTCTCCCTGTGGAGGGGCTCCGCGCTCACCACGGCCTCGTGCTTCCTCGGCCTCCCGGGGGCGTAGGGCACGCTGTAGCCGCTCTCGCCCCGGAGGAGGGCTAGGAAGTAGTTGGTGTTAACCACGCTCACCTCCCCCGCCAGCCTGAGGCCCCGGGCGCCGAGGGCCAGCATGTAGGCGTAGGCCCACACTATGGGGGCCGTGTTCCACTGCCACGCCCTCAGGAGGCCCACGCTCGCCTCGCCCGGCCACCTTAGCCTGTACTCGCCGCCCCTCCTCACGACCACGGGGCCGGGGAGGAGGTCGGCCAGGGTGACGCCGCCAGCCACGGGCTTGGCCTTAACGCACACCGGCCCGGCGCCGGGGCCGCCCCCGCCGTGGGGGCTGCTGAAGGTCTTGTGGAGGTTGACGTGCGCTATGTCGAAGCCCATGTCGCCGGGCCTCGCGCGGCCCATTATGCCGTTGAGGTTCGCCCCGTCGTAGTAGAGCAGACCGCCGGCCCCGTGGACGAGCCTGGCCACCTCGAGTATCCTCTCCTCGAAGAGGCCGAGGGTGCTCGGGTTCGTTATCATGAGCCCCGCCGTATCGGGCCCCACGGCGGCCTGGAGCGCCTCCATGTCCACGTTGCCATCCTCCGCGGTGGGCACCTCGAGGACCCTGAAGCCGCCCATGCTGGCGCTGGCGGGGTTGGTGCCGTGGGCGCTGTCGGGGACTATTATCGTGGTCCTCGCCTCAAGCTCCCCGCGGAGCTCGTGGTACCTCCTGATCATCAGCACCCCGGCCAGCTCCCCCTGGGCGCCGGCGGCGGGGTGGAGGGTGCAGGCGTCCATGCCCAGTATGTGCTTGAGCCACTCCTGCACGTGCCAGGCGATCTCGAGGAGACCCTGCACGTCCTCGTCCGGCTGGAGGGGGTGCACCAGCTGCAGCCTGGGGTCGAAGGCGTACCTCGCGGCCACCCTGGGGTTGTACTTCATAGTGCAGCTGCCCAGCGGCACGGGGCCGCTGTCGACCCCGTAGCTCATCTGGCTCAGGCGGGTGTAGTGCCTCGCCACCTCGACCTCGCTCAGCCGGGGCAGCCCCGGGGGGGCCCGCCTGGCCACCCTGCCGGGCAGCCGGAGGGGCCCCACGCTCTCCACAACCTCCCGGGGCGGCTCCGGGGGTATGAAGCCCCTCCTCCCCGGGGTGTCGAGCTCGAACACCAGGGGCTCATCCCACCTGGCCTGCCTGTACGCCACGCCTAGCCACCCCCGAGCGCCTCCGCCAAGGCATCCGCGAGCATGTCCACGTGCCTCTTCTCGTGGAGCTCGGTGACGGTGAGCAGCATGTCCCCGGCCCCCAGCCAGGGCGCCACCCCCTCCAGGGGCACCCCGGCGAGTATGCCGCGGCGCCTCAGGCGCTCCCTAACCTCCGAGGCGGGCCTCGGCAGCCTCACGGTGAAGTCCCAGAGGAAGCTCCCCCCGAGCAGGGGGCTCTCCACGCCCTCGACCTCCGAGAGCCTCCTCGCCGCGTAGTGGGCCATGTACCAGCTGTACTCCGCCACGCCGCGGAGCCCCTCGGGGCCCAGGAGTGAGAGGTAGACGGCCGCCGCCACAGCCGCCAGGGCCTCGTTAGTGGTTATGTTGCTGGTTGCCCTGGCCCTGCGTATGTGCTGCTCCCTCGTCTGGAGTATCATGGCGAAAGCCCTCCTGCCCTCCGAGTCCACCGTCATGCCTATGAGCCTCCCCGGCATCTGCCTCACGAGCCTGGCATCCCAGCGGACCGCCATCACGCCCAGGTAGGGGCCGCCGTAGTTGAGGCCCAGGCCGAGCGGCTGGCCGTCGCCCACGGCTATGTCGGCCCCCAGCCTGCCGGGGGGCTCGAGGAGCGCCATCGCCACGGGGTCTACGCCAACTATGTAGAGGGCCCCGCTCCCGTGGGCCGCCTCGCCTATCTCGCGGGCCTGCTCCTCCACCACGCCGGTCATCGTGTAGGGGTACTCGAGGTACACGGCAGCAACGTCGCCGCCCAGCCTCGACTCCAGGTCCCCCAGCACGGCGAGCCCCGTCTCGGGGTCAACCCTGTACTCCTCCACCTCCACCCCGTGGGGCCTCGTGTAAGCCTCGAGGACCCTCCTATGCCTCGGGTGCATCACCTCCGGCACGAGCAGCCTCCTACGCCTCCCCCTATGGTAGCGGACAGCCATCAGGGCGGCCTCCGCGAGGGCCGTGCTCCAGTCGTAGTGGCTGCTGTTGACGACCTCCATCTCCAGCAGCTCCGCCATGAGGCTCTGGTACTCGAAGAGGGCCTGCAGCAGCCCCTGGCTGGCCTCGGGCTGGTAGGGCGTGTAGGCGGTCAGGAACTCCCCCCTCTCAACTATGTACCTAACCAGCTCCGGCACGTACCTCGGCCACACGCCCCCACCCACGAACGGCGGGGGGTCCCGGTAGACCCTAACCCTGCCCAGGAGGGCCTCGAGCCTCCTCGCCACCTCGACCTCGCTGAGCGGGCCCCCCTCGCCTATGGGGAGGCCGTCCCAGCCCTCGAACCTCGCCTCCCCGGGTATGTCCCTGTACAGGTCATCGACGCTCCCGACGCCTATGGCCCTCAGCATCTCCCCGAGGATCCCGGGGTCCGCGTTGGGAATCCAGGGGTGGCCACCCAAGAGACCAGGCACCAAGGCCCCAGGCCCGTTGGGCTGGGTAAAACGCCTTGCACCAACCCGCGGGGCCGGCCGCCCCCTATAACCCCGCCGGAGCCCAGCCCGGGGGCTGGGGGTGCCCTGGGACGCCGGCTGAAGCGATGCCACCGCCCAGCCTCTCCTACGTGGTGGAGTCGTACCTACCCTTCATCCTAGCCACGGTCGCCTATCCGCTGGCCGGCGCCCTCTACCACGTGGCTAGGGCCCTGGCCTCCGGGTCGCCCCCCAGGAGGCCGGGGGGCTGGGCCTACACCGCCTACCTCGCCGTGGGCGCCTTCCTGCTGCTGGGCGGCTCCCTCGCCTTCTTCAAGGCGGCCGTGGACTACACCTACGGCGCCCCGGTCAGGTGGAGGAGCATAGCTGGCGAGGCCCAGCTTCGCCTCTACCTCGAGATAGCCGGGCTCCACGCCAAGCTCAACCTCCTCGCAGGCCTCGCCCTGGGCGCCCTGGCGCTCCTCCCGCTCTCCCGCCGCTCCTACGACTACTACCTGGTCGACCTCATAGTCTACGCTGGCAACCTGGGCTGGTACCTAGCCCTATCCCCCACCCCCCTCAGGGACTTCTACTTCACCTACGCCGCCAGGAGCACCCTCCACATACCCCCAGGCCTGCGCCCCTACGACCTCGTCGCTGGCCAGCTCCGCGAGGCCCTGGCTGCAGGCTTCGCTGCGGGCCTAGCGCTAGCCCTGGCAGCGTGGGCCCGCACGAGGCGCCCGGGCCCCAGGGCCGGGGGGCGGAGGCGCCTGCCCGAGCTCCCGCTCCCCACGCCCAGCCAGGGGGCGGCCCCCTACTCGGAGGGCCCCGCCCCGAACCTCCTGGAGGACCACACAATCCTGTAGTGCTGCACGTTCGGCTCGAACTCTAGGAGGAAGTCCTTGTCCTCCTCGTAGTACTTCGCCCTCTCGTAGTCCTCGCCGGCGAACCTCCTGACGGCCTCCATGCTCTCCCAGTAGGATAGTATTAGGAAGTCCGCCACCCCGCCGCTCTTCCTCACGAGGATCTCGACGCCCAGGTTGCCCTCAACCGACTCGTAGTCCGGGACAGCCCGCCTCACCAGGAAGTCCCTGTAAGCCTCAGCCTTACCCTCGGGGACCCTCCCATGCCATATCCTCACAATAACACCGTCCCCCGCCATACTGCCACCGCCGCCGCTCCGCCGCCGCACCACTAAAAACATTTCAACTAAAAATATCGCTATTTCTGCCTCTGCTGGCGACCGTAGGGCCCGCTGGGCTAGCGGCCGCCGCGCCAGCGCGGGGCCGGCCCTGCGGGTTGTATGATGGCCGCGTTCGCGAGACCAATCCTAAATCCGCCCCTCGACCACGCCTCCGTGGACGTGCTTCTCGAGGAGCGCCTGGGGACCTGCTGGTGGCTAGAGGGCAGGGCTGCCATCGAGAGGGCCCCGGCGGGCGGCGGCGGGGGCGATGTCTAGCCGAGGACGTATTCCACGAAGAGCCTGTGGAGCCTCTCGGCCTCCACCGCAGCCCTGGCGCCCCACTCGGCGAGGCCCTCGCTGGTGAGGGCGGCCCTAACCAGGCTGGGCGGGGTCTCGTCGAATACGGGGACGCTCTCCTGGCCCCAGCCCTCTATGCTTATGGTCCACCTCTCCAGGGGCACCTCCCCGCAGGCCCTGCTGGGGTGTATCTTGTAGGGCTCGAAGACCGCTATGGCTGGGACGCCGTGCTCCCTGGCGGCGAGGGCTAGGAGCCTGGTGCCCACCTTGTTGATTATGCAGCCGTCCCTCGTGACGGTGTCGGCGCCGAAGACGAGGGCGGCGCTGCCCGGCATGGCGAGGTGGGCCGCCAGGTCGGGCGTGACCCTCACCGGCACGCCAGCGGAGCGGAGGCGCCTGGCCAGCTCCACCCCCTCCCCTCCAGGCCTGGACTCGGCCACGACGACACGTACCCCGTCGCCCCTCCAGGCGAGGATTGCCGCCTCGACGGTGCTACTGTAGCTTATTGTGACCAGCGTGCCCGACACCCTGACCCGCCTCGCCGCCTCCCCCAGCCTCTCCCTCGACCTGGCCAGGTAGCCCACGAGCCTCCTGAGGGCCTGGTCGAGTGCGCCCCTCCCGCAGGCCTCGCGCACCACGAGCGCGACGTTGGCGAGGCTTGCCATGCTGGGGTTGGCGGCCTCCACCGCCCCGGCGACCGCCTGGGGGTCGCTGCAGGGGTCCCTGCCGGCCTCCACGTCCTCTATGATCCCCCGGGCGGCCCGGAAGGCCGCCCACGCGGCGCCTCGGACCCTCTCGGAGCGTATCTCGTCCAGCGCCCTCCTAAGGCCTGGCAGCTCCTCCAGGGCGTCGCTGGCCAACGCTGCGCACCATCCGCCAGCCCCCGCGTGGGCGTCGAGGATAAAACCCCGCCCCCGCCGGGGCGCCGCAAGCCCCGCGGAGCGGTCGGGGTGTGGGGTGAGCTTGGTGGCGGCGGTGCACGGGGAGCTGGCCAGGGTGGCGCTGCTCTACGGGCAGGTGGTGGCCCTGATGAACCCCTTCACGGCTGTTAACAACTACCTAACCCTAACCGACGGCCTGAGCCGCGGCGAGTCCCGGGCCATAGTGTGGAAGGCCGTGACTGTCGTGCTGCTGCTCGGGAGCCTCTTCATACTCGCCGGCAGGCTCATACTGGAGTTCTACCACCTCAGCCTGTCCGCCCTGCGCTTCGGCGGCGGTGTGCTGCTCCTCTACGTGGCGCTCGACATGCTCAGCGGGAGCCCTAAGACGAAGCGGGTCGAGCCGGGGGAGCTCGCCGTGGTCCCCCTGGCCACCCCGATGATAGTGGGGCCCGGCACGATGACGCTACTCATAAACCTGGGCGCCACCGAGAGCCCGGCCCTCGTCATGGCCGCCTTCCTACTGGGCGCCGCCACGGTCACCGCGGCGCTATGGCTGTCGGGGCTCCTGGTGAGGCTGCTCGGCATGACGGGGGTGAAGGCGATGGCCCGCTTCATGGCACTCATAATAGCGGGCGTCGCCGCCGAGATGCTCCACTCAGCCATAGCGGGGTGGGCCGCCGAGATGCTTGCGGCCGCCCGCTAGCCCAGCGCTGCCACGCTCAAAATGCGCGGGGGGAGGCGCCACCGGCGGGGGTGCCCGCGGCTGGGGGGCGAGGGCCTCTGCGGCACTAGGCTCCACTACGACGCCGGCCTGGCGGAGAGGCTCGAGCCCATTCTAGGCGGCCCCGGGGGGCTCTGCAGGGAGCTGGCGGCCCTCGAGGCCCCGCCCCCCAGGCTCTACGTTAGGGTCAACACGCTCAGGGTTGACCCGCGCGAGTACCTCGACAGGCTCCGCTCCGCCGGGCTCCCCTTCCACGCCGACCCCGACATACCCGAGGCCCTCTGGAGCCCCGTCGAGGGTCCCCTGCCCGTGCCCCTCCGCCCCCTAAGGGTTGTCGCCGACAAGAGGGCCGCCGAGTCCGTGCTGATGGGCAGCGACCTCTACGCCCCGGGCGTGCTCTGGGCGCCCCGCACCCTGAGGAGGGGCGACGATGTCACCATAGTGGCGGAGAACGGGGTGCCCGTGGCCTCGGGCGTCGCCGAGATGGGCTACGAGGAGCTCCGCAGGTCCAGGAGGGGCCTCGCCGTGAGGGTCACCCACCCCCGCTTCAGGGCGCCCAGGGTGAGGGGCCTGCCGGGCTACGGGGAGGGCCTCATATACGGCCAGAGCCTCCCCAGCATCGCCGCCGTCCGCTACCTCGACCCCCAGCCCGGGTGGGTGATAGTGGACCTAACCGCCGCCCCCGGCGGGAAGGTCAGCCACGCCGCCCAGCTCGCCGGGCCCCGCTCGAGGGTCATAGCCGTGGACAGGCCCAGCAAGGAGGCCCTCCTCCGGGGCACCCTGGAGAGGCTCGGCCTGGGGTGGGTGGAGGTGGTGGCTGGGGACTCGAGGCGCCTCCCCGGCCCCCTCGCGGCCCTCGCCGGGCGGGCCGACGCGGTCATAGTGGACCCGCCCTGCACGAACCTCGGCGTGAGGCCGAAGGTCTACGACCGCAGGAGCCTTGGGGACTCCATAGCGGCGGCCCGCTACCAGAGGGGCTTCATAGCCGCGGCATCGAGGCTCCTCAGGCCCGGGGGGAGGATGCTCTACAGCGTGTGCACCCTAACCTGGGACGAGGGCCCAGCCAACGCGCTCCGGGCCATACGGGAGCACGGCCTGGAGCCCGTGGAGCCGCCCCGCTGGCTGGCCTCGAGGGCCGAGCCCCTCGATGTGGGGGTCCTCTTCCGCCCGGCCGCCCACGGGACCCCCGGGTTCTACATAGCGGTGCTACGCAAGCGGGGGGTAACCCTATAAGAGGAGGCTGGGGGCTCCCCCGGCTGGGTCTGAGAGTGGTGCGTAGGGCTAGGATTGTAGTGGCGCTTCTGGCCGCCCTCGCCCTCCTCGGCGCCTCGGGGGCGTGGATGGCCCGGGCCCAGGGGGTCGAGGGCGCCGTTAACGTGACCGTCTACGTCTACAGTGATGGGAGCGCTAGGGCCTCCATAACGGGCCCCGGCTCCGGGGGGCTACTCACCCTGGAGGCCAACGGCACTGTGGAGGAGGGCCCGCGGGGCTGCACGGCCACGCTCGAGGCCGCCCTGTACTCGCAGTACCTAAACCTCCAGCCCCCCTCGGGGCTCGAGGCCCGGGTTAACGTCACCCAGACCGGCACGGTCGACTTCGAGTTCGACTTCTGGCTCTACGCCAACAATGGGAGCCACACGCTGATAGTGAACGGGACCGCCGGGGTCCACTTCCAGGACGACGGGTACGGCGTCGCGTTCGACGTGACCGTCAACGGGAGCGGGTGGCTCACCCTCGAGGACCTCAACGAGACCCTCCAGCAGATCTACAGCGGCGCCACGGTGAGGAGCGGGGGCGAGCCCCGGGAGGTGGCCCCCGGCGTCTACAGGGTGGGCGCCTTCCTCTTCTACCCCAACAACGAGGCCGGCAAGGTCGCCGAGGCTCTCCGCGACGCTAGGGGCTTCACCCTGACCACCGCCGCCCTCCACCTCGCCATAGACGAGGCCGGCCTCACCGCAAGCCTCGCGGCGTCAGGTAGCCTCGACTGCAGCACCCCCATAGAAGTCGGCGACTCCCAGCTCGTCGTCAGGGCCCCGTCGAGCTTCCACCTGGCCGTAGGCCAGCTCGCCACCACCATAGAGACCCCGAGGCTGGCGGCCCCCAGCGGCGACCCCCACGACACCCTGGAGGCCCTCAGCGCCGCCGTGGAGGACCTGGTCGACGAGCTGGACCTCGAGGGCAGCGTGAACCTCTCCAACATAGCCGTAAACCTCGCCCCAGGCGACAGCTGCGTCACCGTGGAGCCCCAGAGCCTACCCCTAACACAGCTGGCCAGCGCCACCGTGACAGTGCAGCCCGGCTGCTCCAGCCAGCAGGGAGGCTCCACCACCACCCACGAGGCCGCAGGTGGCTCCACCAAGACGGGCGGGGCTGGGGCCACGGCTGCCACGCCGGGCGGCGGTCAGGCCCCCGGAGCCACCGCCTCCAGCACCTCTGGCGCTGGCGGCGGGGCTGGGGGCGGGTCTCAGGCGGCCCAGACGGCCACCACCCAGGGTGGCGGCGGGCTGCCTGGGAAGGCGGTGGCGGCCATCGTGGCCATAGTGGTGATAGTGGCTGCTGCCGCCCTCCTGGCTAGAAGGTGAGGCCCACCCAGCCCAGGGGCGCCTCGAGGGCGCCCAGGACCCTGCCTAGAGCGCTCTTTGGCCCCCTCCTCCTCTCCAGCCACGGGCGTAGGCATAGCTTCTCCCAGTAGCCCTGGGCGGCCCCGAGGCTCTCCGGGGCGAGGCGGTGGAGGGCGCCGGGCTCCTCCTCCCTAACCATGACTATGTCGTCCTCGTAGGCACACGTGGCCAGCCTCAGCGCCTCCGCCGCCACGGGCCCCAGGCGGGCCTCCAGCCCCTCCCAGGACTCGACCGTGTAGCCCATGCTCCTGAAGAGCCTCTTGGAGGCGGCGTTGGAGTCGGTGGTCGTGGCGACGTAGGCGTGGGAGCCCACCATAGCCTCCTCGGCCGATGCCACGAGCACCCTGCCCAGCCCCAGGCCCCGGAACTCGGGCAGGACGGCAACGTAGTACACGACCCCGAGGGTGGCCCCGGGGAGGCCGGCCTGGTAGTATACCACAGCGCCGGCGGGCCTGCCGCCGACCCGGGCCACGAGGCCCCCGCCGGCCCTGGCGGCCCACGCAGCGTAGTAGGCGTGGTACTCACCCATAACCCTCTCGACTATGCGCACGGCACCCCTCCAGTCGGCGCGCACGCGCAGCCCGCGGCCTCCACCCATAACCCTCCAAGCACCCCGCAAGCTCCAAGCGGCCCGCCCTCCCGGGCGCAGGGGTAATAACGCTCCACCCCCACCCAGCAGCGCGGCCCTGCCCCGCCGACGCCCCCAGCGCGGGGGCTGGGGTGAGGCGGGGGCCCGTCGTGCGCGCCTCCAACGCCTACACTCCCAGCCTAGTCTGGCCACACGCCTAGTAGCGAGGCCGCCAGCCTCCCAGCTGGCAGGGCCGCCAGCCCGACCACTACCAGCGCCGCCGCCAGGGGGGCCAGCCTCCTCTGGAGCCGTAGGGGGCTCTCGCCCGCCAGCCTCAGGGCTATGATGTTGGCCAGCGAGCCCTGCACGGTCAGGGTGCCGCCGACGTTCACGCCGTACGCCAGGGCCACCCAGTCCCGGGTGTGACCCGCCAGCATCGCCGCCGCCGGGACGTTGCTGACCGCCTGGCTGAGGAGGAGCGAGGCCAGGTACACCCGAATCCCGCCGCCGGGCCCCCGGGCGGGCAGCAGGCCCCCCAGGATCGAGCCCGCGTAGGAGAAGTCGGCTATCATGAGGGCTAGCAGGGCTAGGGTCCTCGGGCTCACGGCCATGGCAGCCGCCGGGTCGACGGCGGCCACGACGGCCACGGCTAGGAGCCCGGCGGCCGCCCGGTGGAGGCCCAGCGCGCTCGACGCCGCCAGCACCGCTACTAGCGCTAGGGCCACGGCCGCCCTCCAGGCGGAGACCCCGACGGCCGGGGCGGCGGGGGCGGGCTTGCCGCGTGCGGCCGCGCGGCCCTCCAGGCAGGCGTAGGCGGCCAGCAGGGCGAGCCCCGCGGCCACCAGTGGGGCCATGGCCGCGGTGAACCCCGGCAGGGTGAGGCCGTAGTCGTGCCATATGAGGAGGTTCTGGGGGTTCCCTATCGGAGTTAGGGCCGAGCCTAGGTTGACCGCCGACACGAGAACCGCCAGGAGGAGGGCCGGCTCCACGTTGAAGGCCCGGGAGAGCGGGCCAGCCATCGGGGCCACGATGAAGACCACGGCGTCGTTCATCGCCACCGCCGCCGAGAGCCCCGAGGCGGCCACCAGGGCCGCCAGCCCCCCGCAGCCGCCGCGGCCGGCGAGCTGCCCCATGAGCCTCGAGAGGAGCCCCGAGGTCTCGAGGAGCCTCGACGCGGCCATCAGGCCCGCCAGGACCGCCAGTAGCCCCGGCCTGAACAGCCTGGGCGCCTCCGCCCTGAACCCGTGGGAGGCGCAGAGTGCGAGGGTCGCGGCGGCCAGGATGGCTAGGGGCTTGTCGGAGGCCGCGGCCCCCAGAAGCCTGCCAGCCGCTAGTCTGGCCCGTCTAGCCAAGCCTCCTCAGCACCTCGGCTGTGAGCCTGGGGTCGTGTAGCACCTCCACGGTGCCCCGCCGCACCCGGAGCCTGAGGTGAACCACTATCATGTGCCCCCACGCGAGGGGCACCATCCACGCCCCCTCCGGGCCCCTGTACTCGGCGGCCCCCAGCACGCGCAGCCCCTCTATGACCCGGGCGGCCTCCTCCCTCGCCTCGCGCTCCCCGCAAGCGGCCCCGGAGGGCCCCCCTGGCGGGTGTGGCATCCCCTTCGGCATGGCCCTGCAGGTGGCGGGGTCCAAGCGTATGCTGTCGACCGCCACGCCCTCGTACATCACTGGGACCTCGACCTCCACGCCCCGCGGGCCCCGCCTAACTATCGCGGGCCCCGGCGCTAGGAGCTGCGCCGCCCTCTCGGCGGCCTCCACGGCGGCGCGCGCCTCGCCCTCCCACACTCCGCCCGCCCGCCTGGCCGGGTTGGGGCGCGGCGCTAATCTGTGGCCACGCTATTAGCCCCAGGGCCCCCGAGGCTTGCTGGAGGGGGTGCCCGGCGGGTGGCCGGGGCTGGAGGGGGGCTCGAGGCTAGGGTCCTGGAGGCCCTGAGGAGGGCTGGGAGGCCGCTCGAGTTCCGCGAGGTGCTCGAGGCTCTGGGCTGGGAGGGCGACGCTAGGCCGGTCAGGAGGGCGCTCGCCAGCCTCGTGCGGGGCGGCCTCGTTGAGAGGGTGCCCGACTACGGCTCCCGGAGGCTCAGGTTTAGGGTGGCCGGGGGGTGACGCGGTTGCCGGGCTACGAGCTGGAGGTTGTGGAGTCCTACACGCTCCTGGGGGAGAGGAGGTGGAGGATCCGAGTGGGGGGCACTAGGATAGTGTTGAACGTCGCCGCCCCCACGCGGGAGGAGGCGCTGCGCAAGGCCGAGGAGATGCTCTCGCGGGTCGGCCTCCGGGGGCTCCTCGAGGGCTAGCCCTCGAGGCTCACCTCCCTCTCGCCCACGTGGAAGTAGAGCCGGCCGCCCCTCTTCTCGGCCTTCCATATGGGCGCTTCGAACTTGACCCTGTCCACGAGCGCTGCGAGCGCCTCGAACGCCTCCCTCCTGTGGCCGGCTGCGACGGCAACTATCATGGTCCTCTCGCCCGGCCTCCTCCTGCCCACGTAGTGGTACACCGCCGCCCCGGCGAGGCCGCGGCGCTCGGCCTCCTCCCTGGCGAGCCTCTCCAGCCAGCCCGGCGTGAGCCCCTCGTCGTAGTCGTACTCCAGGTACTCCACCTCCTCCCCCCTCTCCGGGGACCGGACCACGCCCACGAACACCGCCACAGCACCCACGCCGGGGCCCGAGAGCCTCGACACGAGGCCGTCGAGGTCGAGCTCCTCGCCCGGCCTCAGGATTCCCCCCTCAACCCTGGGGGCGCCCCCGCCGCTCGCGGGCGGCAGGACCAGCACTACGCCACCCGGCCCCGGCGGCTGGTCTGAGGGGCGGCGGGGCCGGCCGTCAACGATCAGGTTAACCTCCCAGCCCACCGCCTCGAGGGCCCTGGCTAGCCCCGGCGCGTCCCTGGCGGCGCGGCGGAGGAGGCACTCTATGGTCTCGCAGCCCTCCAGGGGGACCTCGACCTCCCTCGAGCCGGCCCCGGCCGCGAGTATGCCGTAGAGCCTCAGCCTGACGGTGCCGCCCGCCACTCCTCCAGCCCCCCAGGCTGGTGGGGCCGCCCGGTTATCAGCCCGTGTCTAGTGGCCGCGGTGCGGCGTGGGCTAGATGACCTTCCTCGCCCTCTCCTCGCGGGCCCGCCTCGCCTGCTCCAGCTCGCGCACCAGCTCCCTCAGGGCGCGCCTGGCGGCGTCGTCGTCCAGCCTCTCCAGGAACAGCTTGAAGAACCTGACCGCGCATCGGCGGCTGTGGAAGTGGAGGACCACCCCCGCCTTCTCGAGGATTATCCCCTGGCCCTCGGGGAAGCGGCGCCCGCAGACTATGCAGGTGTAGTACCTCCTGGCCATGACCCGGCCTCCTCCCGCCGGCGGGGCGCTGGGGCAAGGGTTATAACTGGTAGGTGCGACCCGCCCCAGGGTCTACGTGTCTGCAAAACGCGTGTGAACACCCACCAGGCCAGCGCGGGTGTTACGGCATGGCTGGACTCCACGGCGGCATGCTGTCAGGCAGGGTCGCGGTGCTCCTCGAGGAGCGCGGCTGGAAGAGCCTGACCCGCGCCCAGGTAGAGGCGATCCCGGCCGTGCTGTCGGGTGCTAACGTCCTCATAATGGCGCCCACGGGCGCCGGGAAGACGGAGGCCGCGCTCCTCCCCGTGCTCTCCATGATCGAGGCCTCGGGCGGCGCGGAGCCCGTGGCCGTGCTCTACGTGACCCCGATGAAGGCCCTGATAAACGACCTCTACCGCAGGATCTCCTGGTGGGCCCGCAGGCTCGGCCTGAGGGTCGCCAGGAAGCATGGAGACACCCCGGCGAGCGAGAGGGCTAGGAGGCTGAAGGCGGCGCCCCACATACTCATAACCACCCCGGAGAGCCTCGAGATAGACCTCGACTGGTCCCCCCGGTTTAGGGAGTACCTCAGGAACCTCCGCTGGGTGATAGTCGACGAGGTACACGAGCTCATGTCCGGCAAGAGGGGCGCCCAGCTCGCCCTGCTCCTCGAGAGGCTCCAGCGCCTGGCCGGCAGGGACCTCCAGAGGATAGGCCTCTCCGCCACCATAGGCGACCCCCAGGCTGCCATAGAGGCGCTCAGCGGCTCCAGCGGGAGGCCACGAGTGGTCGTGGACGCCATGGATAGGAGGAGCCTCAGGCTACGCGTGAGGTACGTCGAGGGGGGCGCTAGGAGGCCCTGGGTGGAGTCGGCTAGGCTGGTGCTCGAGGAGATAGAGCCTCCGAGCCTCGTGTTCGTGAACAGCAGGTACACGGCCGAGAAGCTGAGGGAGGCGCTCGAGTCCCTCGGCGTCGACGACGTGTTCGTCCACCACTCCAGCGTGTCCGCGGAGCTGAGGCAGGAGGCCGAGGAGAGGCTTAGGCGGGGCGAGCTGCGGGCGATAGTGTGCACCAAGACCCTCGAGCTCGGCATCGACGTCGGGATGGTTAGGAGGGTCGTCCAGTACCGGGCCCCAGGGAGCGTGGCGAGCCTCCTTCAGAGGGTGGGCAGGAGCGGCCACAGCGTGGGGGCCACCTCGGAGGGCACGGTCATAGCGATAGGCGACCTCGACTACCTCGAGGCCCTCGCCGAGGCGAGGCTAGCCCTGCGGGGCGAGGTCGAGCCCAGCGTCATAAGGAGGGCGCCCCTGGACGTGATAGCCAAGGAGGTCCTGGGCCAGGCCCTGGCAGCCTCCCGGGGGGGCGACGGCTGGTTCGACGTCTGGGACCTCTACGAGACCCTCACCGGGAGCCCGCTGGCCTCCTGGCTCACGCGCTCCGACTACGAGAGGCTCCTCGACTACCTCGAGGGGCAGGGGCTGCTCCGCAGGGAGGGCTCCAGGGCCAGGCTGGGCCCGGGCTTCTTCAGGGTTTGGAGGCTCCGGGGGAGGGACGAGAGGTCCAGGTGGGGCAGGGACTTCAGCGAGTTCTTCTCCACCATACCGAGCAGGGACTACTTCACGGTGAGGCAGGGGGAGAAGGTGATAGGCTACGTGGACTCCAGCTTCGTCTACCGCTACCTCAGGGTGGGGGACGCCCTCAGGCTGGCGGGGCGCACCTGGGTGGTCCGCAGGATAGACGATAGGAACATGAAGGTGGAGGTGGAGCAGGCCGACGCCATCGCCGAGGTGCCCCTCTGGCGGGGCGAGGGGCCCAGGAGGCACGCGAGCGTGGCGCTGGAGCTCGGCAGGATACTCTCGGACCTCGACCCGGGCGGCGTGGAGGCCGACCCGGCGGGCTTGGAGAGGGCCGCGAGGATAGCCGGGGAGTACGAGTCCCGGGGCCTCCCCCTGCCGGGGGCCGACGTGGTTATCTACGATAACTACGAGGGGGAGCACGTTTTCACCGCGCTCATAGGCTCAGGCGCCTCCGAGGCAATAGCGATAGTGCTGGCCCACCTGGCGGCGAAGCAGGCGGGCCTCAACGTGTACTATAGGAGCACCTTCTACGGGTTCAGCGTGAAGGCCCCCGACGTGGACGTGCCCCGCCTGCTCCTCAGCCTCGACCCCGGCGAGTTCGAGGACATCCTCTGGGTGGCGGTCGAGAGGAGCCCGCCCTTCTACCAGGTCCTCCGGGAGATACAGTACGACTTCGGCATCGTAGGCACCGCGGACCCGGAGATGGACTCGATAGTCTACGAGGAGGCCAAGAGGCAGGTGATAGAGGGCCACCTGGACGTCGAGGGTGCCAAGGAGTTCATCCGCCGCCTCCGCAGCGGCGAGGCCAGGATAGTCCCGAGCCCCGGCCCCGGCGTGAGCCCCCTGGCGAGGGAGATACTCGACGCCCCCGCCGTTAGGCCGTGGGTGCCCGACCTAGCCGGGAGGATAGCGAGGCTCCTCGAGGACAACGCCCTGACCGTGATGGAGATAGCCGACATACTCGACCTCTCCGAGAAGACCGTGGAGAACAAGCTCTCCGAGATGAGGAAGCCCGAGTACGGGGACCAGCGCGTCGTCCCCTTCATAGACGTTGACGAGGGGGAGACCCGGTGGACCCTGGCCAGGAGCCTCGAGGGCATAGCTGAGAGCGAGGAGTTCCGGGACAGCTTCACCCCACGCAACCCCAGGGCGCCCCTCAGGGTGCTCATACGCCACGCCCGGGGCGACGGGGGCCACGAGCTCATAGTGACACCCAAGGCCGTCCGGGAGAAGTGGGGGGAGATCGAGAGGGTGCTACCCGAGGAGCTCTACATGGTCCGCATCGAGTCCGCGTACAGCCTCGGCACCCGCGAGGAGCCCCGCGTCACGCTCTACCACGTGAGCCGCGACGCCCTCCGGCTGCTGCTGCTCAACGCAGCCCGCTACATAGAGTCCAGGGAGGACAACCTCTTCTACTAGCCCCCCATGTTCTCCCGGATCTTCTCTAGCACAACGTCTATGCTGCGCCACCTGTCCTCCTTCCTCTTCTCCAGGCACCTCATAACTATCTCGTCGAGCCACCCCGGCACCTGCGGGTTGAGCTGCGAGGGCCTCGGGGGCTCGCTGGCGGTTATCTCCCTCACCAGCTGTAGGGGATTCTCGGCCTGGAAGGGCGGCCTTCCGGTGAGTAGCTCGTACAGCATAGCGCCGTACTGCCAGATGTCGGTCCTCCAGTCGGGGCCGCCGTAGGTTTGAGGGTCCACCTGCTCGGGGGCCGCGTAGAGCAGCGTGCCCTTGAAGCCGCCAGCGCTGCTCATCGAGGCCTGGAGGAGCACCTTGGCTAGGCCGAAGTCGGTGAGCTTCGGGGTCCCATCGCCTGCTAGGAGCACGTTCTCCGGCTTGATGTCCCTGTGTATGACGCCCAGGTGGTGGGCGTAGCTGAGGGCCTCGCCCACGCTGACCGCCACGTTAAGGGCCTCCCCGAGCGGCAGGGGCTTGCCCGGCTCGAGCCTGGAGCGGAGGCTCCCCCCGGGCATGTACTCCACCGCTATGTAGGGTATAGGCTTCACGTCGTAGTCCAGCACCTCTACTATGTTAGGGTGCTTTAGCTTGCTCCAAGTCTCCGCCTCCCTCCTAAACGTCTCCGCTAGCTGCGCCCCAACAGTCTCCCCCAGCTCGATCCTCGGAACCTTCAGGGCCACCCTGAGCCCGTCCGAGAGCCTCTCGGCCAGGTACACCGTGCTGAAGCCCCCGCTGCCTATACGGCCTAGTATCCTGTAGCCCGGCACGAGGCCCTCCGGGGCCGGCGTGGAGGGCTCCACCACCACCAGGCTAGCAGCAGCTGGCGCCTCGGCGGGCGGCTCGGATAGGGCGGCGAGCGTGTAGCTCCCCGGGGCCACCCCGCTGCCGAGGCGTAGCGTGAAGGTGACAGTCGACTCCCCCACCACGCTGGCCTCGGGCGGCTCGACCACGGCGTTGAGACCCTCCGGCAGCGCCAGCCTAACCCTACAGCCCCGAGGGCAGCTGGCCCTAACCGGGACCTGCACGACCGCGGCTGGGGCAGCCTGGAAGGTGGCCCCCTCGATCTCGAGCCTAGCCCCTCCAGCGCCCGGCGGGGGCCCCGGTGGGGGCCCGCCACCCACGGCTGGGGGCCCCGGGGGAGGGGGCTGGCCGCCCGATGGCTGCGGGGCCTGCTGGGAGCCCCTGGGGCGGCGCCTCGACGCCACGTAGTACCCCGCCCCTGCGGCCGCTAGTAGCACGGCTAGCCCCCCAATGGCAGCCTCTACCCCGCCCCCGCCGCTGGTGGTCTCAACGCTGGCCGACTGGCCGCTGGCGGGTGGGGACTGCTGGGACTGGCCGCCCCCCGAGGCTTGGGGCTTCGTGGCCTGGCCCGCTCCGGTCGGGCTGGCGGATGTGGCGGCGCCTGGGGCGGTCTCCGTGGGGGCCCCGCCCCCCGCCGGGCTGGGTGGGGGCGTGTCTGCCGTTATGGAGGGCTGCGCGAGTTCTACTGTGTCTGAGATGTAGATGTAGAGTAGGGCCCCGGCTGCGGGGGCGTACTTTAGGACTATGTCCTTCGACCACTCTCCCCCTATCATCTCGTAGATTGTTATCGTGTACGCCTCCAGCTCGGCGGTTGCACTACCGGATGGCCATAGCCACTCGACGCTCTCCTTCGAGGGGCCCTCCACGTCTACTCTCACGTCCAGCGTTCTGGTGTCGGTTAGGGAGCCGTCCTGGTACGTGTAGAAGGTTACCGACGCCTCGCCGCCGCCCGATGCTATGGATGCTAGCGAGGTTGGTATGGGCGGGCTCGCGGCCACTGTCAGGGTTGAGCCGCCTGCTGAGACGGAGATCCCCGCCAGGTCACCGCTGGCCGTAAAGTAGAGGTCTAGCTCGACGAGTGCCCCGCTGGACTCGAGGAGGCTGACGCTGTATGTCACACAGCCCGGGTAAGCCGTTGATAGTGGGCACCCGTAGCTCTCGGAGTAGCTGGCTGTCGCGTACTGGTAGGAGAGGCCGCTGCCCGAGAGGTCCGTCACGAACTGATAGTCGACACTTACATCCTCCCGGAAGAAGCCCGCGGCCCCGGCGGCTAGAGCGGCCAGGGCTTGGAGGGCTAGCAGGGCCGCCACCGCAGCCCTGGCTGCGGCTTCGAGCTTGGCGCCTCCCACGCCTACTCCCCCCGGTGGCCGCTCGGTAGGTGGGGTGCCGCCATCATCATCTCAACCATGGTGCTGAGCTCCTCGATCCTGAGGCGGAGCCTCTCCTGGGCCCCCTCTGGCGCTCTGCCAAGCTGGATAGCACCAGCCACGGCCTCGAGCTCCTCGAGCAGCTCCCCCGCGCCCAGGGTCTCTACGATTATTGCGCGGTAGGCTGGGATCTTCCCTACGGCCTTCACAATGGCGGCGGCCCTGGCCTGGCCCTCCCGGCCTCCCCTCTCCAGGTGCCTTAGCGCGTCCACCAGGAAGCGCATCAGGTTGCTGAGGTCTGCCCGGAGCCTCTCGGCCTCCCCCACCCTCACGATCCTGGCGCCCTTCTCGCCGAGGTCTAGCGTGGAGCTGGGCACCTCCCGGGAGTCCAGCCTGACCGCGACCTTCTCCTCGTCTATGACGCTCACCTCCCTCTTGACGGTGGCTGGCAGCCTGGCCGCCTCGTCCTTGGATAGTATTACCGTGGTGCCAGCGGCTAGCACCCTGACCACCTTGGAGCCCGACACGCTGCCGACCTCCACTATTGTGTAGTTGCCGAAGCGCACCTTGTCCCCCGGCTTGGCGAGCGCCGGCTTGCCGGGCTCCACGCGGGCGCCGTTGATGTATGTTCCGTTGGTGGAGCCCCTCCCCCGGGTGCCGACGTCCCAGACTAGCACTCCACCCTCGCCCGGCTCTAGCCTCGCGTGGACCCTCGATACCGTGGGGTCCTGCACCCCCATGGGGGTGGGGTCCCCGGCCTCGGGCTTGATTATCACCTGGTAGGTGAAGTCGCCCTTCGCGCGGCCCACAGTCACCGGGCCCTCGAGGAGGTACTCCCTCTCCCTGCCACTGTTGTCCGTCCAGATGAGGGCGTAGCCCCTCCTGCGCCTCGGAGTGTGGCCTGCCACCTCCAGCCCCCCAGGCGCCGGGCGGCTCTCCGGCCTCGGCCTCTGGAGCCTATGAGCCCCCCTCCTCCGCCTCCTTCCACTTCTTCAGTATCTCCTTCGTCTTCGAGTCCGCGGCGAAGCCCCCGGCCTGGGGGCCTAGGGCCGCGTTTATCGCGTCGATAGCCTTGTCGAACTCTCGGGCGTCGAACTTCATGTCGGCCAGCATGTCTATAAGCTTCTCGGGGTCGACGCTCTTCAGCCTCTCCCATATACCCTTCTGTTTGAGCTGGGCCTCCCACCTCTTCAGCCTGGCTAGGTTTGAGAGGGCCTGCCTCTGGCGTAGGAGGCGCTGGTACTCCTCCTGCTTCGCCGCTATCTCGGCGTCTATGTCCTTTATCTTCTCCGCGAGCATGAGCTTCTCCGCCTCAGGCTTGCCCTTGCCGTACTCGAAGAGCCTCTCCCTCTCGGCCTGGAGCCTCTCTATCTCCCTAGCCACCATGTTCGCCCTGGTCTCGACCTTGATCATCTCCTTCTCGAGCTCCTCAATGCTCACCCTCTCGATCCAGTCCTTACCCCCACGCCTCAGGAACCCGAACACCAAGGCTCACACCCCAACACCCGCCACTGGGCCCGCCGCCCCCCGGGGCTCACCCTAGGAGCCTGCTGAGGGCTGAGGCCCCCAGCCGGCTCCTCTCGACCTCCTCGTTCAGCTTGGCCAGGAGCTTGTAGAGCTCTTCGGACGGCACCTCCCCGCGCTCGGCCCTGGCGACTATCCTATCCACCTCCCTCGCCGCCTTATCGCCGAGCACCGTTGAGACCCTCCTCCTCGCCTCCTCTATGAGCATTATCAGCTCCAGCATCTCCTCGAGGTCGCTTATCATGCTGTCGGTGCTCCTCAGGGCCTCGTCCACCATCCTCCTCTGCGCGGGGGTCCTAGCCGCCTCCCTCGCCTGGAGGAGCTTCTCCCTCCTCTCGTAGAGCTCTTCGAGCTTCGCGTTGACGTCTATCGCGCTCGCTATAGCCTCGGAGACGCCCTGGCTTCTTAGCTTCCTCCTCTTCCCCGCCAGCCTTATCGCGGCAGCGAGGGCCACCCCCACCGCGAGGCCCGCCGCGGGGCCCGCCTGGGCGGTGGCTACCATGGCCAGCGCCCGGCGCCCTGCCTCGAGGGCTAGGCTCTTCACAGCCTCTACGGCCTCGCTGGCCTCTCTGCTGTAGTCGTCGCCGCTCAGGTGCTCCAAGAGAGTCACCCCCTCTTCCCGTAGAAGAACACGGGCTCCCCGCGGTGGAGGGCCACGTAGCCCTTGCCCTCGGCCTCCAGCCTGGCGAGGGCGGCCCGCACGACCTCGGGCCTGGCGCCCGTGCGCTTCACTATCTCGCCCAGGGTCATGTAGGGCCTGGTGGGGAACCTGGCGGTGGCCTCGGCCTCCAGCTCCAGCACCTTGGAGGCCACGCTGGCTATCTCCTCGAAGCTGGCTAGGGGTGTGAGCACGGCCCTCAGCTTCTCCACGGTGGGGTCCTCCGGGTGGTGGTAGACCTCCCCGGTGACGGGGTCGAAGAGGGCTAGCGCGAGGTGGCTGGAGAGGAATACCCTGTGGAACTCCGTGCCCGCCACGTAGTCCCGCAGCCTGGACGAGAAGCCGGTGGGGCTGGATATTAGGAGGACGTGGTAGTACCCGCCGCTCCTCGCCTTCTCGGCCCTCTCACCCGCCAGCTCGAGGGCCTCGGAGAGGCTCATGGGCTGGGTGTCCCTCCCCTCTAGCGCGTACGGCTCCGGCCTCGCGAACGAGACGGCCTCGACGACCAGCCTGGGCCTCCTGCGGAGCAGCCCGGCTGAGACTGTGTAGCGGCTGACCCTCCCCTTCGGGCCGGGCCCGTCGGGGTTCGAGGCGAAGCTCACCCAGTCCCCCTTATCCCACTTCGCCACCCTGACCTCCTCGCCGCGGAGGGGGTCGTAGAGCGTCAGGGGGAGCCTGTTCATGTGGTAGTTGAACCTCTCTATGAACATGGCCTCGTATGCGAGCGCCTCCTCTGCAGTCACCAGCCTCGACTCCCCGCGGCCGCTTATCGCATCCTCTATCTCGCCCAGCTTGGCCTCGAGGGCGGCCTTCTCCGCCGCCACGCTCTGGGCCGCGGCCTCGTACTCCCTCAGGGTCTCCTCCAGCTCCTCCACCTTCGCCCTGAGCCTCTCGGCCTCCGCCTCCAGCGCCTCCTTGGCGGCCCTGTCTCTGGAGTGCTCCTCGCTCAGCCTCCGGAGCTCCTCCTCCTTCTCCCTCAGCCTGTTCATCGACTCCGCCAGCAGCTGCCTCACGTGGCTGAGGTGCCTCTCGAGCTTCTCGCCCCTAGACGCTAGGGCGTCCCTCTCCCGCCGCAGCTCCTCGAGGGCCCTCAGGGCCTGCTCGCGCTCGACGCTCTGGGCGGCCAGCTGCGCCGCCGTCTCCTCAAGCCTCCTGTAGAGCTCCTCCCTCTCCCTCCTAAGCTCGTCCAGCCTAGCCCGGAGCTGGGGTAGCCCGAGCTCCCTCTCAACCTTCTCGCGGAGCTCCCTCTCAATGGACTCGCGGAGCTCGGCGCTCTCCAGGAGGGCTCTCTCGTAGTCGGTGAATAGCCTCAGTAGCCAGGCGGGCTGCTGGTCGAGGAGCCTCTTAACAGCCTCCACGATGTTCCGGAACCTCCTCTCATAGCGCATCTGCAGCGCCCTGCTGACCGGGTCCCTGACGTTGCCCCTGGTCTTCCACGTCTTCACGAGGCCGGAGAAGTCGACGTACTGCTTCCTAACCGCCTCGGCCACGAGCTCGTATATCTCGCCGCTCCTCGACACTATGAGGTCCGCCAGCCTCTCGGGCGGGGTGACCTCCGGGTCCAGCTTGCTGAACCTCTCGAACTCCCTAACTATAGCCCTCTCATCCTCCGTGAACATGCCCACAATCTGCTTCGCCACGGGGTCAGCGTCTAGAGCCCCGGCATCCTCTATGGCGGCCGCTATCTTCAGGAGTGCACCGTTGAAAACGCTCCAGAGGGACTCGTACTCCTCCCTTGAGAGGGTGCGGTAGCACCGCCTCCTAAACACCATCATACTCTCCAATACCCTCTTACCGTCATCAACCAGCATGAATGGCGGCATGCTCGACAGCGACAGGAGGTCCTCCGCCTCGAACACCCTGCTGGCATCCTCGGGGAGGCGGAGGGTGCACTCATCGTAAGAGCCGCTCTCGTATGCCAACCGAGGCTACCCCGGCGCGCGAGGGCCCGTCTCCACCTAGGACGCAGACAATTAATATATATTTATTACTTTCTAGATTAATAATACTACATTATATCAAATATTATACGTTTTCTTAAATTTCTAATACTATATTTCTAGGTCAGAGTAATTAGGCCGAAGAAGCATAATGCCACCGGCGATCGAGTTGCGCTGCGGCAGGGCCTGCCAGCTCCTCCGCAGGCTCGCAGACCTGGTAGCGTCGAGGCTCCACCCCCTCCTAGGCGTGGGGGCCAGGAGGGGGGCCGAGGCCGCCGAGGAGGCGATACGTCTCTCCTCGAGGGTTGCCGAGGAGCTTAGGAGGGAGCTCTTCGGCGACACCATGTTCCTGGAGACTATCATGGCGTCACTAGCGCTACTCTCGGTGGTGACCCTGCTAGGCGACCTGCTCTTCCCGGCTGGCAGCGCTCAGGCCCAGTCAATATACCGGGTCGACCTGGCGATATGTACCGTTTTGGGTTTGGAGTATGCCTTTAGGTGGTGGAGGTCCAGGGACCGCGAGGCCTTCCTTAGGCACTACTGGTACGAGATACTAGCCTTCATCCCAGCCTACGCCGTGGCCGGCCTCTCCAGCGGGGTTGCGGCCATCCTCAGGCTGCTCAGGCTGGCGAGGGTCTACAGGGTCTACAGGCTCTTCGGCACCCGCAACATCTACCTCCGCATGATGGTCGACATACTGAGGGAGGCCAGGCTACTCCAGCTCCTCACAGTGTTCCTTGTAGGCCTGAGCTTCACATCCCTCCTAGCGTTCATGGCCGAGGCGAGGAGCCCCGCTAGCAGCATGGACAGCCTGAGCGACGCCTTCTGGTGGAGCCTCGCCACCGTCACGACCGTGGGCTACGGCGACGTGGTTCCCGTGACACCCCTAGGCAAGGCCCTCGGCGTGGCGCTGATGCTCTTCGGCATAGCGGTCCTAGGGGGGTTCATATCGCTCACCAGCGCCTCAGTCCTAAGGGTTCTATCGAGGTACCAGAGGCTCTACCGGCGCCCCGGCCTGCTGGACGACTACAGCAGGTTCCACCTCCTCGCCAGCCAGATCGCCGACCTGAGCGAGGAGGAGCTCGAGGAGTTCATAGGCCTAGCGAGGAGGCTCAACAGGGAGCTCAACCCTAGGAGGGGCGCCACGCTAGAATAGCCCCCGAGCCCCACCCGGGGGAGCGGCGGGCTGTGAGGTGGAATCCGGGAACCGACCCCCACCCCACCGGGTGGGGGGCTGGCGTGGGCTAACTTCGCCGAGCC
>JALSQL010000107.1 GCA_026985435.1 Acidilobaceae archaeon | reverse complement strand
CACTCCCAGGCTCAGGTGGGTCGAGGCGACCGACATAGAGGCGGGGAGGGTCAGGGTGGAGGAGGCCCTGGAGGGGGTCGACGCCGCGATCGTGCTCCCCGGCTTCGGCAAGAGGGGGGTGGAGGGCAAGATCGAGGCGATACGCTACCTCCGCGAGGAGGGCGTGCCAACGCTCGGCATATGCTTCGGCATGCAGCTAACGGTGGTCGAGTACGCCAGGAACGTGGCGGGCCTCGAGGGGGCCCACACCACGGAGGTGGACCCCTCGACCCCCCACCCCGTCGTGGACCTGCTCCCCGAGCAGAGGGGGGTGGACCGCCTAGGCGGCACCATGAGGCTCGGCGCCAGCGAGGTCAGGTTCGTGGAGGGCACCATACTCCACAGCCTCTACGGCGCCCCGGCCTCGTGGGAGAGGCACCGGCACCGCTACGAGGTCAACCCCAGGTACCTCGACAGGCTGCAGGAGGCCGGCCTCGTGGTCTCCGCCTGGAGCCCCGAGGGCCTCGTGGAGGCGGTGGAGCTGCCGAGGAGGGCCCACCCCTTCTTCGTGGCCACCCAGTTCCACCCGGAGTACAAGAGCAGGCCCCTAGAGCCGAGGCCCCCCTTCCTAGGGCTCCTCGCCGCCGCAAGCGGCCTGGAGCCCCTCGGGGGTGAGGGCTAGCACGGCCGCCCTGAAGCGGGTCTGGACCAGCTTCTTTATCCCCCTCCTCCCGGCCTCGTAGTAGCCGTAGACGAGGCCCTCGTCCTCGAGCCTCTTAATCTGGTTGCTTATGTTGGCCTTGCTCTGCCCCAGCTCGGCGCTTATCTCGTCCAGGCTCTTCATGCCCCCGGCGAGGAGTGCTAGTATCTGCAGCCTCGTCTCGCTGGCGAGGGCCTGGGCCACGGCCAGCACGTACCGAGGCCCGACCACGCAGTAGACCCCGTCCCTCTCGAAGATGCCCTCCTTGTCTATCCCCCGGCACGGGCAGCTGCTAGCCAAAAGCCCCCACCTGCCACCCGCGAGTATCCCAGGGTCTATTAAGTTTTTTGTTAGTATGCAACGTTTGCAGCCCCGGTTGAACGCGTTAATCCGGAGCAGCCCGGTTCACCCAAGCCTAATTAGAGCCGGCCCCCCACACGCTGGGGGCTGGAGGGGGAGGCGGGGGGCCGCTTGCCTGGGAGGCTCGCCAGGGTATACCAGAGCCTGGAGCCTGACGACTTCAGGGTGCTCAGGGCTGTGGAGAGTGGTATGGGTAGGTACGAGTACGTCCCGGTGGAGTGGGTGGAGAGGAGGGCCCGCCTCCCCCCGTCTAGGATGCTCCGCAGCATAAGGAGGCTCTCCGACCTGAAGCTCATACGTAGGACCCTCGGGGCCATAGTGGGGTACACCCTGACGTTCCTGGGCCTCGACGTCCTGGCGGTGAGGGCCCTCCACGCTAAGGGCGTGATAGAGGAGCTCGGGGACGTTATAGGCGCTGGGAAGGAGAGCGACGTCTACGTGGCCGTAACCCCCACCGGGGAGCGCGTGGCCGTGAAGTTCCACAAGGAGGGGAGGGCACCCTTCCACAGGATACGGAGGACCAGGAGCTTCGCCGCGGGCGAGTCCAGGAGGAGCATGCTCCTCTGGGCCAAGATGCTCGGCGAGAGGGAGTTCAGGGTGCTGGTCGAGCTCCACGGGCTCGGCGCCAGCGTGCCGGAGCCCGTGGCGTGGAACAGGCACGCGGTGGTTGAGAGGCTCCTGGAGGGGGCGGTGGAGCTATACAGGCTGCCGCCCCTCACGCGGGGGGAGGCGGTGGAGGTTCTCGGGAGCGTGCTGCGCACCGTCAGGATAGCATACCTGGAGGCGGGCGTGGTCCACGGGGACCTCAGCGAGTACAACGTGCTAGTCGCCCCCGGCGACTCGGGGGGCGTCCGGGGGGTCGTGATAGACTGGCCCCAGTACGTCTACCGGGACGAGCCCCACGCCCGCGAGCTCCTCGAGCGCGACGTGTCGAGGATCCTGAGGTTCTTCCGGAGCAAGTACCGCGTGGAGGCCCCCCTGGAGGATGCGATGGCCTACGTGACGGGTGAGAGCGGTGAGCCGCCCCTCCCAGCCTGAGGGCCCCCTCTACATGGGCGTCGACCTCGAGTCGGGGGAGCCGGGCGCCCCGGGGGCCCGCTACTCGGTCGCCGCAGTTGACGCCGAGGGCAGGCTGGTCGGCAAGTGGGAGGGCGCCAGTCTGGCCCGGCTCGTGAGGCTAGCCTGGGAGCTGAGGCCGGCGGCGATAGGCACCGACAACCCGTTCGAGCTGGCCCCCAGCCAGGCGGGGCTGGCCAGGCTGCTCGAGGTGCTCCCCCCGGGCACGAGGCTCGTGCAGGTCAACGTGGAGGGGGGCAGGCCCCTCCCCCTGAGGGAGGCCGCCGCCAGGGCCGGCCTGGACGCCGGGCAGGGGAAGCCCACCCCGGCGAGGACGGCGTACCTCGCAGCGGTGCTCGCGGCGAGGGGGCACGGGGCGCCCCTCAGGCTTGTGGGCGAGAGGGTAGTGATCACCGTGTCCCGCGGCAGGTGGAGCAGGAGCGGCGGGATGAGCGTGGACCGCTACCAGAGGAGGATTAGGGCTAGCGTGAGGAGGGCGGCTGAGAAGGTGAGGGAGGCCCTCGAGAGGGCCGGGCTGGACTTCGATGTCACCTACAGGGAGTCGGAGGGCGGCCTCGACTCGGCGGTGTTCACCGTCTACGCCCCGAGGGAGAGGCTAGTCGGCATCGTGAGGCCCCACAGGGGCGTGGACTACACGATAACGGTCCGGGTGGCCCACAGGGGCGAGGTGAGGCTCGACACTGGCGAGCCCAGCAGGCCCGACAGGCCGCTGATCGTCGGCCTGGACCCGGGGCAGACCACCGGCCTCGCCGTGCTGGACCTCCACGGGAGGGTCATACTGACCCTCGCCAGGAGGGGCTTCGACAGGGGGTCGATAGTCGAGGTCGTGGAGTCCCTGGGCAGGCCCGTGGTCGTGGCTGTTGACGTTGAGGAGCCACCTGAGGCTGTTAGGAAGCTCGCGGCCCAGTTCAACGCGGAGCTCTTCCACCCCGACAAGCCCATGAGCGTGGCCGAGAAGGCCGCCCTCGCGGCGAGGGCCCTCGGGGGCCGCCCCCCGAAGACCACCCACGAGAGGGACGCCCTCGCCGCGGCGTACAAGGCGTACCTCGCCCTCAAGGCCAAGCTCGAGAGGCTCGACAGCTACCTAGCCCACTTCCACGTCGACCTCGACCCACAGAAGGTGAAGGAGGCGGTAATACGCGGCGTGACCGCCGCCGAGGCCGTGGAGAGGGAGATCGAGAGGCTCCTCACCCCACCCCAGGGGGGCCGGGGGCCGCCCGCCGCCAGCCAGGCCGGCCAGGCCGCCGGGAGGCAGGCCGCCAGCCGGGAGGGCGGCGTGGAGCCGGAGAGGCTCCACCTTCTCGAGGCCAGGGCTAGGAGGGCCGAGGAGGAGGCCAAGCGCCTCAGGGCGGTGGTCGAGAGGCTGGAGGCCCAGCTGGAGGAGGCCAGGCTCGAGGCGAGGAGGTGCCCCAGGCCCGACGCGGCGCTCGAGGCCGAGGCTAGGAGGCACGCTGAGAGGGCGGCCAGGCTCGAGGCGGAGGTGGAGGAGCTCCGGGGCAGGCTGGAGAGGCTGGCCCGGCTGGCGGTTAGGGCTGGGAGGGGCGAGGTGGTGGCGGCCCGCATACTGCCGGCCCTGACGTCCGCGCGCCTCAGGGAGAGCGTGGAGGCCCTGGGCCCCCTGAGGGGCGGGGAGGTGGTAGCCGTCGCGAACCCAGGCCACTACGACCCCGAGGCACTCGACGCCCTGGCGGAGGCCGGGGTCGCCGCCGTGCTCGCCGGGCAGCCGGGCTGGGAGAGGCTGGCCAGGGACCTTAGGGAGAGGGAGATCCCCCTCTTCCCCCTCTCCGAGTACCTGGTGGACGTGGTGTCGGGCGTGGCGTTCGTGGACTCCTCCGTCCTGAGGGACGCGGAGGAGTGGGTGGAGAGGCTCCGGGAGGAGAGGGCCGCCCAGCTCGACCTGGAGAGGCTGGTGAGGGAGTATAGGATGGAGAGGCTCCGGGGGGCTAGAAGAGGGGGGCCTCGCCGCGGACTATCAGGTCGGTGAGCCTGGTTATGTTGGAGAGCTCCTCGTCGACTATCGCCTCTATCTCCCCCCTCATGTCGGCGGAGAGCCTGGCGCCCTCCTCGAGGTTCACCTTGACGTCCGCCACCAGGGGGTCGTCTATGGGCCTGCCTATCTGGCTCAGGAGCTTGACGTACACCTCCCTCACCCCCTTCACCTCCTCGTATATCCTCCTCGCTATCAGTATCGACGCCACGTTGTAGATCTTGCCCACGTGGCTCACGGGGTTCTTCCCGGCGGTCGCCTCGAGGCTCATGGGCCTCAGGGGTGTTATGAGGCCGTTCGCCCTGTTCCCCCTACCGGTCGCCCCGTCGTCGCCGTGCTCCGCGCTCGTGCCGGTTACCGTTAGGTAGAATATGCCGCTCTCAGGTATGTCCCCCGTGTTCACGTGCACGTTGACATCGTAGTCCGGGGCCTCCCTCGAGGCGAGGTCCAGGACCGCCTCCCTGACCGCCTCCTTCGCCGCCATGTACTCGTCTGGGCCCCTGAGGAGCCTGCTTATCATGGCGGCGGCTATGGTTAGGTCTATCCTCCTCCCCCTCCTCAGGCCCATAACCTTAATGTCCTCCCCCACCTCCGGGTGCTTCGACTTGAACTCCCGGCTGTTTAGGAGGCGCTCGGCCTTGAAGACCAGGTTCTCGAGGGTTGAGAGCGGGTAGAAGCCGCTCCCGAAGCTGGTGTCGTTGGCCCTCGGCACCCTCTCGGCGCTGTCGAACAGGCCGACCAGGTCGACGCTGCCCTTCCCGATCTTGTAGTCTACTATCACGTGGGAGTCTGGGTCGAGGAAGCGGAGGTTCTCCCGGAGCCACTCCCTGACAGCCCTCACAACCAGGCTGCCAACCGGGACCTCCTCGACGCCCTCTCCGGTCCTGACCTCGGTGGTCGCCCTCCCACTCACTATTATGTAGATGGGCTGGAGAACCTCGCCGCCGCCGAAGCGGGGGCTAGCCTGGCCGCCGACGAGGAGCACCTTGTCAAGGTTGTGGTGCAGGATCCTCCCGAACCTCTCAATATAGTAGAGGCTGAGGGCCCGGGAGGCCGCCTCGGCGGCGGCGTCGCTGATGTAGTCCGGGTGCCCGAGCCCCTTCCTCTCGACGAGCTCCACCTCGAGCTCGCCGACCGACGGGTAGGGGAACGGCTCCACCACTATACTCCTGGCCATCTCAACCTCACACCCCCAGGTTCACCGGGAGCGCCTAGGCGGTGTGGCATGGGCGGGAGAGAATAAAACCCTAACACGAAACCCTCCACCCTACCCTAGGAGGAGGTTGTAGACCCCAACCCAGAAGCCGAGGAAGAGCGAGGAGAACGCCAGAGCGGCCTCGAGGGCGCCAGCCAGCCCCCTCCTCCCCGGGTAGAGCACGCTCCCAGCGAGGCCGGCCACGTAGAGGGCCGCCGCGGCGGCGCCGGAGGCGCCGGGCCACAGGCTCGAGGCCAGCCCGGCGGCGCTCCCCGCGAGGAGGCCCAGTAGCGTAGACGCCGCCAGCATCGGCTTCCTCTCGGGCGCCACCCTCAGTGTTGAGCCCCCTCGAGAGCCCACGGCGCAGGGCACCCCGCGGCCCGCGGGCTTGCCCGATAATAAGGGTGCCACGCCAGGCGCCCCCGGGGGCGGCTCCTCCTTGGCGCTGGGTGGGCTCAGGGTTGTAGACCTAACCCTCCCCCTCGGCCGCGGCACCCCCGTCTACCCCGGGGACCCGCCGGTCCTCGTGGAGAGGAGGGCGTGCGTCGAGGTCGACGGCTACCAGGCCAGCCTGGTTGTTATGGGCGACCACTCCGGCACCCACGTTGACGCCCCGGCGCACTTCATAGCGGGCGGCGACACTGTCGACTCGATACCGCCCCAGAGGCTCGTGGGCCCGGCGGTGGCCCTCGACTTCTCCTGGAAGGGGCCGGGCGACAGCGTGTCCCGGCGGGAGCTGGAGGAGGCCCTGGAGGCCTCCGGGGCCAGGCCGGGGCCCGGCTGGTTCGTGCTGCTCTCCTTCGGCTGGGACTCCAGGAGGGGCACGCCCGAGTGGCTGAGGCACCCGAGCATCTCGGAGGAGGCCGCGGCGCTCCTCGCCAGCATGGGCGTGGGCGGCGTCGGGGTCGACACCCCCAGCCCCGACCACCCGCCCTACCCGGTGCACCGCCTCCTCCTGGGGAGGGGCATCCTGATAGTTGAGAACCTGGCGGGCCTCCAGAGGCTGGCTGGGAGGGTGTTCACCCTGGTGGTCGCGCCGCTACCGCTCGAGGGGGCCGGGGGCGCCCCGGCTAGGGTGCTGGCGCTCCTGCCGGGCTAGCCCTCCTCGTAGAGCACTATGCGCTCGCTGGCCCTCCCCTCCCTTATCTCGTGGAGGGCCCTCGCCGCCAGGGCTAGGGCTTTCCGGGGGCTCCTCGAGACCCCCACGCCGGCCTTGAGGCTAGCCCGGTCGCCCATGAGGTCCTCGACGCTCGACAGCAGCCTGGCGGCTAGGCTCATGGGGTCCTCCGGCGGTAGGACCACGAGTATGTTGTCGCCCCCCAGGTACTGCACGACGGCCCCCGACGCCGCCGCCTCCTCGGCGAGGTAGTGGTGGAGCTTCAGGACTCGGAGGTAGGCGTCGTAGGCGCTCGACTCCCAGGTGGCCCTGGTTATGTTGTTAATGTCGACGTGGGCGAGCGCCGTCCACTCCATGCCCCCCGCGCCGCTGCAGGCCTCGACCTCCACCCCGCCTAGGGGCACGCGGGGGATGACCCTCTGGGCCAGCCGGAGGGCCTCGAGGGGCTCGCGGGCGCAGGCGCTCGCCGCCCTGACCGGGACGGGTGAGGCCTCCCCGACGGCCCTCACCACGGCCCTCTGGCTGTGCTCCTCGAGGCCGCTGGAGAGGAGCACCATGTAGTCGTAGCGTAGGGGTATCACGAAGCCCCCGTGCTCCTTCGCCTCCTCCTGCGCCGCCCTGTACACCCTCGACTGCACCGCCTGGATCGCCCACTCCCTATCCTCGCCCAGGCTCTCCGTCCACTCCCTGTAGCCCCTGAGCTCTATGAGTGTCAGCCTCACCGTCCTCCCCACGGGCAGGGCACCCTCCACCCCGGCCAGCCCGGGCTGCCCGGTAGATAAGCTAGACGTTGCCGCCCAGGGCCGCCGGGTAGGCGGGGCCTGGGGGCTAGCGGCCCTCGATGTAGGCTACGGGTACCCTATAGTAGCAGGGGTCGCACCAGGCGCACCACCAGGGCGGGTCCTTCCTATACTCTAGGCCCCCGAGGCCAGCGTGTATGAACTCGAGGATGTCGCCGGAGTTCTCCAGGCGCCCAGTCATCTCCGAGTCGCCCTCGGCGCTGGCGCCTATTGTGACACTCACAGGCATGGCCAGGGCCAGCGGGGCGAAGGCGCCCCTGGAGCCGGCGGCTAGCGCCAGGCTGAGGGCGGCGCCTACGGGTAGGGAGGCGTCGAACTCCTCGCACCCGCTAGCCTGGCCGCTGTCGAGGTAGGATACTATGGTCTCCAGGGACACCCACTCGCCAGGGTCTAGGACGCCATCATCTAGGGGTGTGCCGGGTATCTGCAGCTGCTGCAGCTCAACGCTGAGGCCCAGAGCCTCCTCCAGCTCGCCCAGCCACTCGGGCAGCCCCTCCCCGACGTAGGTGTCGGAGTCCAGGTACTTCACGCCGGTCGAGGGGTCCACGTAGTACACGTACACGTCCTCAACGTAGACCTCGACCTTCTCCCAGCCCGTGGGCTGCTCGCCGCCGGGCCCGCACAGCTCGCTCTCAACCACGTACTCCCTGTAGAACTCGATCACGGGCCTGGCATAGATATAAACAACCGCAGAGCCGCCGCCAGCGACGCCCTCGAAGCCCGGAGGGGCGACTGCGACCACGTCACTATAAGAGGGGCCAGCCGATGTTATCGAGCCGCTCAGGCCGCCGCTCCAGTCGCCCCCTCCAACCTTGCCGCTGACGTCAAAGCCTATACCCACCACGGCCTGTAGGGCGGCCTGGTAGGAGCCCTGGAGGTAGACCCACCCCTCAAACACGCCGTCAGCCGGGGGCCCGTTGGAGCCCCAGTCGTAGTTGTTAACCACCAGCAGCGGCGTCGCAACATAGTAGAGCGGCTCGCCACTAGCGTATACGACCCTGTAGGGTATGCTGGTCGAGTTACCCACTATATCCTCGGCCGCCACCCGCCACTCGAGCCGCCACACGTACTCCTCGCAGGGGAACCACTCCCGAGAGCCGTACCGGCCCCCCAAGGCTTCGATGTCAGCCCCCACGGGTACCCCGAGCGTTAGCCGCTCGCCCCCGCCGGAGAGGATCTCGAGCGGGTTGTACGTGTAGTAGAAGGTGCGCCTCCCGAGAACGTTGCCCCCACGGTCGACCACGTGAACGTCGACCCTCAGGGGCCTCCCCGCCGGGGTGAAGCCGGAGCCCGGCGACGCGTGAACCCTAGCGGCCTCATAGTCGAGCCAGGCAGCCGCCACCGGGGCGAGCCTCTCGGCCTCCAGCCTGACCTCGCCAGAGGCCCACCCGCTGTAGAGGAGCCGCCAGCCCCCGGGCGGCGGCGCGAGCGCCCACACGGCTAGGTGGACGGCGACGGGCAACCGCCTGCCGGGCTCGTAGACGGCGCCCGTGGAGTCAACCAGCCTAACATCGATCACAACACCATCGCTGCCAGCGAGGGCTATGTAGGCCAGCGAGCCGGCGAAGGAGGCGCTGACCAGCAGGGCCGCGGCGAGGGCACCCCGCAGCCGGGGGTGCAGGCGCACCGGGGGCCACCAGGTATATGCCCCTGTATTTAGCAATAT
>JALSQL010000106.1 GCA_026985435.1 Acidilobaceae archaeon | reverse complement strand
TACTGCCTGGAGACTCGGAGTTCAGGCTCACACTGGGCAGGTCCAACTACGGGCTCCTCGACCTGTTTAGTGAGACCCTCGAGGCGGCGCTGAAGAGCAACAGCTTTGAACGCGAGAGCGGCGGGAGGTACTGCCTAAGCATACGCGGCATAGGGAAACCGATACCCGCGGAGGAGGAGCTGGAGAATATTAGGAAGCTAGCCGGTATGATGGAGGAGACATTCCCCGAGCTCGCCTCCCAGATCTCGAAGGCCGCGCTACTAGCCGAAATACTGAGGGCTGGGGAGAAAGTTGAGGAGATAGCCGCCTTCATGAGCAGGCTCCAGGGTGTTCTATCCCACATTGAGAGGCGGCTTAGAGTCTATGGTCTCCTGCGGCCCGTGTACGCCTGGACGGGTAGGGGCCTCCTATCCCTGATGGTGCTGGAGGGCATGCTCGACCCCGACTCTGTGGGTGCCGCCCTGCTGGCCCCCCTCCTCCCAGCGTTCGGGTTCACGCGAGCCCTAGCCAGGGGTGCCTCGATGCTCGACACGCCCGAGCTGCCGGACAGCGCGAGGCTACTCCTGGAGCTCTCCAGCCCCGTGATAGTGCACCCCCTCCACAGGGGTAGCGGGGGCAAACTCTACCTAGACCTCAACGGTACGGCCGTACCCGTTAGGATGGCGCACGGCTCCGCCCTCAGCCTGGCGAGCCTGATACTGGCGGCGGCGCCCCTCCTGAAGGCTGGCGGCGGCGTAGTCCTGGTGGACGAGGTCGAGCACATGCTCCACCCATCCAGCCAGGCCATAGCGGCCCTACTCCTACTAGCAATGGCTGGCGCTGGCCTGACTGTTGTGGCCTCAACACACAGCACGGCCGTCGCCACCGTCATCGCCAGGCTCTCCCAGGCCCGTAGCGAGGAGGAGGCACGCTGCCTAGCGGCGAGGCTCTACAAACGCCTGGGGTTCCGGGCACCCTCGGGTGAGGCGCTGGGCCTGGCGGCCCGGGGGGCTAGGAGGGGCTCCGCGGTCTACGTCGTGGATGGGGGGCATGCCAGGCTGTCGCAGCGCCCCCTCGAGTGGATCGACAGGCTCTCCGACACCTGGGCCGAGCTGGGCTCCTGGGCGGCATCCGAGTGCTAGCCACCACCACAGGGGGCCGAGGCGTGGTGGCCGCCCAAGACGGGGGTCCTAGGCTCACCTGCGAGGACCCGGGCTCCCCGGCTGGTGGAGCACCCTGCATATGCGCCGAGGAGGGGTGCTGCGTCACTCTCGACGTGGACGTTATCGCGCTGGTCAACTTTGAAGGGCTCGCCTCCGCCTTCAGGGGCCCCATCAGCGAGCTGCTGGGCCGCCGAGACCCGGCGCGCTGCGACTGCCTAGTAGTCTACAGGCTGCCCGGCGAGCCCGGCTCCATCCGGGTCGCGTCGATAGAGCTCAAGGGCGGCCTCCCCCCGGAACCGGGGGGGTCCGAGGAGGAGAGGCTCCAGGGGGAGGCCCGGGCCCGGAGCCTGGCTAGGTCTCTAGCCTGGAAACACGCAGCGTGCCTGGGGCTGGCGGCGAGGGTGCTCCAATCGCTACCCAACGCCCCGGCCAATGTTGTCTACGAGTGCTACACGCTGGTGCGCCACTTTAACCCCACAGCCCCCATAGTGGCGGGTATCCTAAGCATGTTTAAGGAGGAGGCGAGGAGGGCCTTCGCGGAGACCCTGAGGGGCCTGGGTCTAGGGGCTGGCTCTGTTAGGTGCGCCAACTTCGGGAGCGCACGCCTCCTCGGCCAGTGCTGCACAGGCCCGGGGGGCCTGCGGGGGGCGGCTAGGGGGCCTTCGTGAGGATCCCCATTTGGGGCGTGGTATGTACTCGTGCTTCTACCCCCTCGTGGCCTCCCCGGGGCTCTTTGGAGGCTTGGATGGGCTTGGGTGTGGTGCGGGAGGTTAGGTTCCTGGTGGGCGGCCCGCAGGGCAGCGGGCTGGAGACGGCTGCTCAGGTGCTGACTGTAGCCTACGCCATGGAGGGCTACCGGGTCTACTCTACGAGGGAGTACTTCTCCAACATCAAGGGCAGGCACTCCTACATCAACGTGAGGGTGTCCCACAGGCAGGCGTGGGCGCCGAGGGAGGAGCCCCACGTTATAGCGGCGATCGACGCTGAGACCGTCCTGACCCACTTCCGCGAGGCGGCGCCCGGCACGGTGATAGTCTACGACACCGCCGCCTCCAAGGTGGGCCCCGACAGGGTACCCTCGATGGAGAGGGAGGAGAAGGCCCGCGTGAAGGAGACCCTCTCGAGGGCAGGCTACCCGGCGAGCGTGGAGGGCGCCGTTAGGTACGCCGAGGCCGAGCTGGGCGCGAGGCCCCTGCCCCTCGACTACCAGGCCCTCCTGCGCAGCCTGGCCGGGGAGCTGGGCATACCGGCGACTAGGGCTAGGAGGTTCCTCAACACGATACCCCTGGCCGCCATAGCGTCGCTCACCGGCCTCGAGCTCGACGCCCTGAGGGCGGGGTTCGAGAGGCGCTTCAGGGGCAGGCAGGGCGTGGTCGAGGGCAACATGAAGCTGGCCGAGATAGTCTACGACACCGTCGCATCGGCCGGCCTGCGGGGGGCCCTCAAGCTGGAGCCCCCGCCCGAGGGGCCCAGCGAGTACTTCATCGTTAGCGGCAACGACGTCGTCGCCATGGGTAAGGTGGCCGGCGGCCTCCGCCTCCAGACCTACTACCCCATAACCCCGGCCGCCGACGAGAGCTTCACCCTCGAGGCCCACGAGAACCTGGAGGCCGACGGGGAGAGCCTGGGCGGCGTCGTCGTGTTCCAGACGGAGGACGAGATAGCGGCGATCTCCGCGGCGATAGGCGGCGCCCTGGCGGGCGCCCGGGCGGCCACCGCCACCAGCGGCCCCGGCTTCGACCTGATGGTGGAGGCCCTCGGCTGGGCTGGCATCAACGAGGTGCCGGTGGTGGTCACGCTCTACCAGAGGGGCGGCCCCAGCACTGGCATGCCCACCAGGGGTAGCCAGCAGGACCTGGCGGCGGCCCTCTTCAGCGGGCACGGCGAGTTCCCGAGGATCGTGCTCTCGAGCGGCGACCACGAGGAGGCGTTCTACGATGCGATAAAGGCTATGAACTGGGCGGAGCGCTACCAGACCCCCGTCATACACGTCCTAGACAAGTTCCTGGCAAACAGCATAGTCACCCTGCCGCCCCCCAGCCTCGAGGGCGTCAAGATAGACAGGGGCCTCCTAGCCGCCAACCCCGGCCCCGACTATAGGAGGTTCGACAAGAGCGGGGGCCCCATCAGCCCCAGGGCCTTCGTGGGCCAGGAGGGCGTCGTGATGTGGTACACCGGAGACGAGCACGACGAGTACGGCCACATAGACGAGGACCCCGTTAACAGGCTGAGGATGCACGAGGCCCGCATGAGGAAGCTGGAGCTGGCGGCGGAGGAGATACCCGAGGAGGGCGAGAGGGCCATCCTCTACGGCGACGGCGGCGACTTCCTACTCGTGGGCTGGGGCAGCGTGAAGGGCGCGGCCCTCGAGGCGCTCGAGACCCTGAGGGGTGAGGGCCTCCGGGGCGCCTACCTCCACCTGAGGGTATTCGAGCCCTTCCCGTCGGGGTACGTATCGGAGGTGCTCTCCTCCTACCCGCCCGGGAGGGTGATAGCCGTCGAGGCCAGCTACAACGCCATGGCCGCCCGGCTCGTGGCCCAGCACACGGGCAGGAGGATCGAGAGGTTCATCCTCAAGTGGACGGGCCGCCCCATCTACGTGGGCGAGCTCGCCCGCGCGGTCACCCGCATAGTCGAGGGTGGGAGTGTCAGGGAGGTGCTCACCTATGGTGCTTAGGATGGACTATAGGACGGACGTCTGGGTCGACTGGTGCCCCGGGTGCGGGGACTACGGCATACTAACAGCGCTCCAGAAGGCCCTCGCGGAGCTCGGCCTGAAGCCGTGGGAGGTGGCGATAGTCTCGGGCATAGGCTGCAGCGGCAAGACGCCCCACTTCATATACGCAAACGGCGTCCACACCCTGCACGGTAGGGCTATACCATTCGCCACGGGCCTCAAGCTCGCGAGGCCCGACCTGAAGGTGATCATAGACGGCGGGGACGGCGACCTGCTCGGCATAGGGGCCGGCCACTTCGTCGCCCTGGGGAGGAGGAACCTCGACGTGACCGTGCTGATACACGACAACCAGGTCTACGGGCTCACCAAGGGCCAGGCGAGCCCCACGCTGCCCGCTGGCGTGAAGACCAAGGCCCTCCCCAAGCCGAACCTTCAGGACGCCGTTAACCCGATAGCCCTCGCCGTCGCCTCCGGGTACACCTTCGTGGCGAGGGCCTACGCTATGGACGTGAACCACCTGAAGGAGCTGATAAAGCTGGCGGTCAACCACAAGGGCTCCGCCGTCATAGACATACTCCAGCCCTGCGTCACCTACAACGACCTCTACACCACCGAGTGGTACAGGCGGAGGGTCTACAAGCTCGACAGCGAGCCCGGCTGGGACCCCGTCGTCAGGGATCCGAGCGAGAGGGAGGAGAAGGCGTCCAGGGCCCTCGAGAAGGCTAGGGAGTGGGGCGACAGGGTGCCCGTGGGCATCTTCTACTGGGACCAGACCAGGGAGCCTTTCGAGGAGAGGCTCGCCAGGAGGATACCCTCCTACCTGGACAGCCCGCCGGCGCTGCAGCCCATAGAGAGGGGCGGGGCCCCCGTAGTGGACGCTGAGAGGCTCAAGAGGATATTCTCCGGCTACCTCGTCAGGAGGCGCCGCTAGCAGTCCCAGCCCCGCCTTTTAACGCCCCTCCAGCCCGGCCTTTTTGCACGGGAGGATCCGCGGGTTGCAGGGGTACATAGACTTCCACACGCACCTGCCCTGGAGGGTCAGGGAGCCCCGGAGGGCCGCTGGCCTGCTACTGAGGGCCATGGACGAGGCCGGAGTCGCTAGGGCCGTCGTTATAGCGGTGGAGCCCAGCCTGAGGGTGTTCCGCAGCAGCGTCACCCCGGAGAGGCTAAGGAGGGCGGCCGCCGACAGTATAGACTACCTGGTCTACCTGCGAATCAGGAGCCTCAGGGAGGTGGTCTTCGAGCCCGACCGGGCAATAAGCGAGCACGAGAGGCTGCTCCTCGAGCACACCCGCACCAGCGAAGAGGTCCTCGAGGCCGCCGAGGCCTCCGGGGGGAGGCTCTACCCGGTGGCGAGCTACAACCCCGACCTCGGCCCCGCCGGCACCCTTGAGAGGGTCCGGGGGCGCCCCTACCTGGGGGTGAAGCTCTACCCGACCCTCCACGACTGCAGGCCCAGCGAGAGGAGGCTGAGGCCCCTCCTGGACTACATGGAGAGCGAGGGGCTCGTGCTCATAGTCCACACGGGCTGCGACCCCGGCCTCTGGGAGCTCCCCGACCTCTGCTGGGGCGCCAGGCCCTCGGCCCTGGACCCGATAGCTAGGAGCCACCCGGGCCTCACCGTTGTGGTGGCCCACCTCGGCAGCTATAGCGCCCTGAGGCCCGGGATATACTTCCAGGAGGCGGTCGACCTGATCTCGAGGCGGGATAACGTGTACGCGGACACTAGCGCCGTCGACCCCTTCCTCGTCGAGCTGGCCGTGGATAGGGTGGGCTACGACAGGCTACTCTTCGGCAGCGACTACCCCTACGTCACCGGCCTCACCATGAGGGACGCCGTGGAGGCGATACTCCACTCCAACCTCGAGGAGAAGGCGAAGGAGGCGATACTGGCTGGCAACGCCGAGCGCCTCCTCCGCGGCCTCGGCCGCCTCTAGCCCCGGGGCGCCCTCACCCTCACGTGGTGCCTGCTGGCGACGCGCTCCCAGTCGGCCTTGTTGTAGATGCAGCCGGGGTCCGGGGCGAGCGGGTCCCCGAAGTACGCGTAGGCCCTCGCCCTGCAGCCTCCGCATATGTTACGGTAGGGGCACCTGCCGCAGTACCCGCGGAGGAGGCTCCTATCCCTCAGCTTCTGGAATAGCGGCGCCGTCTCCCATATCTCCCGGAACTCCCTCTCGCGCACGCTGCCGACCTTTATGGGGAGGAACACGCAGGGCGCCACGTCCCCGTTGGGCTGTATGGCCGCGTAGATCCTGCCCGCGCCGCAGCCGCCTATGAACTCGGCTAGGGCCTTCACGACCCTGTGATGGCCCACGTAGAAGTGCGTGGGGGCCACCTCCCTCCCCCTGCTTAGCTGGAGGGCCACCCGGCCGTACTGGGGCGCTGTGCTCGCTATCTCCAGGCGCCTCCTCCTCATCTCCCTGTAGACAGTGCGGAGCAGCTCCTCCCTCTCCTCGGGGGTGAGGTCTAGCCAGGCGTTCTCGCTCCCCCTCCCCACGGGGACGAAGTTGAAGAGTACAACCCTGTCGACACCTATCTCCTCCGCCAGGTCCAGTATCGCCGGTATCTCGTGCACGTTCATCTTAGTCACCGTGACCGCCAGGCCGTTGCTGACCCCGAGCTCGACGGCGTTCCTGAGCGCCTGGACAGCCTTCTCCCAGGCGCCGGGCACGCCGCGGAAGCGGTCGTGCACCTTGGGGTCGGCGCTGTCAACGCTCACCTCGACGTAGCGCAGCCCAGCCCTCACCGCCCTCTCGAGCCTAGCCTTGTCGGCGAAGGCTGTGCCGTTGGTGGCCACAGCCACGTATATCCCCCTCCTCGCAAGCTCCTCCACTATACGGTAGAAGTGGGGGTGTATCGTGGGCTCGCCGCCGCTCAGGGCGACCGCCGCCACGCCAGCCTCGTCGAGCTGCCTGACCAGGTCCAGCTTCTCCTCGAGGGTGAGCTCGTCGGGGGTGGGCCTGCTGGCCCTCTGGTAGCAGTGTATGCACCTGAGGTTGCACATGTTGGTGAAGTTCCACACAACGAGGAAGGGGGCCGGGAGCTTCTGGGGCACCGTCACCCCGTAGCGGCCCAGCCCCTCGAGCACCAGCGCTATCCCCCTCCTTATCGCGGGGTCCCGGAGGGCCCTCCGGGCCTCCTCCATGTCGCCGCCCAGGAGCCTCACGGCCACGTTGAGCGTCGCCCGGAGCATCCAGCCGAGGAACCTCGCGGTGACCGGGCACCCCGACACCCGGGCGCCAGCGAAGGCTGCGAGGGCGTGGAACACCACCTGGGCGTCCCACTCCCTGCCGTCCTCGACGCAGGCGACCCTCCTCGAGGCCGCCCTGAGGTACGCCCTGGTGAGGGGGTTGTTGAACACGACCCTAACGCCTGCGAGCAGGCTCCCGAGCCCCCCGGGCCTCTCGGGCTCGGGGAGCTGTGGGGGCTCGACCAAGCCTCTTCACCCCCTCCTCGTCATCCACCTGAGGGGGCGGGCGATGGCTGCTCCCAGCATGGAGGCCGCCTCCCGGGCGACGATCTTGGCCACGTAGCCGAGCCTCCCCTCGCGGGCCTCCCGCCAGAGGAACGATCCCCGTAGGTAGAAGCGCCTGTAGGCGTACTTTATCATCCTGGCCAGGTCGCGCGCGGTCCAGGTGAACCCCCTCATGACCGCCCTTATCGTGGTGTAGTGCTCCCAGTCCCAGTCGACTATGAGCCCGTGCCTCTTGGCGTACTCGAACATGGGGGTGCCGGGGTATGGCGTTAGGGCTGTGAACTGCGCGTAGTCGGGGTCGAGCTTCACGGCGAAGTCGACTGTTCGCCTCATGTCGTCCAGGGTCTCCCAGGGGAAGCCCAGTATGAAGCTCCCCATCGCGCGGCCCCCCAGCTCCTTCCTCCACTGGAACACCCTGACCGCCTGCTCGACCCGGATCTTCTTGCCGATCTTGTCTAGCGTCTCCTGGTTGGCGCTCTCGACCCCGAAGTATAGTATGGCGCAGCCGTTGTCGTAGAGGAACTTCATGAACTTCCTGGGCACGTGGTCCACCCTGGCCCCGCAGGCGAACTCTATGTCGAGCCCCCTCTCCTTGACCTCCCTGACCCACTCCTCCACGAAGCGCCTGTTTATCACGAGCTCGTCGTCGGCGAAGACGACGTACCTCGCCCCGTACCTGTCGTAGAGGTACTCCACCTCGTCCGCGACGTTCTTGGGGCTCCTAAACCTGACCCTGCGCCCCCAGAAGTAGCTGGTGGAGCAGTACATGCACCCGTAGGGGCACCCCCTCGACGCCATGACGTGGGCCACCCGTATGGGCTTCCCGAAGAGCGTGTAGCGGTCCATGGGTAGCAGGTGCCTGGCCGGCCAGGGTAGCTTGTCGAGGTCGCGTATGGGCGGCCTCGGCCTGGTCACCCTCAGCCTCCCCTCCCGGGGGTCCCTGAACGCTATACCGGCCACCTCCCTGAGGGCCTCCGGGTCGAGCCCGTGGCTCTCCAGCGTGGCCACCAGCTCCCTAGCGGTCTGCTCCCCCTCCCCCATCACGACTACGTGGAAGCCGCTCTCGAGGGCCTCCCTCCACATGGCGGTGGGGTGCTGGCCCCCCGCGACGAGGGTGACGTCCGGCATCTCCTCCCTGAGCAGCCTGGCCGCCCTGTAGCCCCTGGGGGCTGTGGGTGTGAGCATGCTCACCCCGACCACGTCGGGCTTGAGCCTCCTCACCTCCGCGAGCCACTCCTCGGTGTCGAGGCCCAGGGTTGGGGTGTCGAGCACGGCGACCTTGTGGCCGTCCCTCTCGAGGACGGCGGCTATCCAGGCGAGCCCGAGGGGCGGCGCCCTCATGCCTGCTATCTTGTATATCTCCAGGTTGTGGATGCCCGGCGGCAGGGTTAGGAGCACCCTCAAGAGGGCCCGCCCCCTCGTGTAGTACTTGGATGGTTGGAGGCGTATACGCGCATCGGTACATGGGGCCGGCCTCTAGCCACGGCAATCCGTAGATGGGGCTTCAACTAGCCAAACCTTAGCATATACCTCCTCAGGGGCGGCACGAGCGCCGCCAGCGACTCCGCGCTGGCGGGCACCCGGGGGAGGAGCCTCTCGAGCACCCCCGGCCACCTGCCCAGGAGCGTGGAGAGCCTCATAGCGGCCTCACCCGCGCTCAGCCGCC
>JALSQL010000105.1 GCA_026985435.1 Acidilobaceae archaeon | reverse complement strand
CCCAATGCTCACCACCATTCAAGGTTCCAACCGTGGTCTCCCCCGACGACGTCAGGTCCACCATGGCGATGTACGTGCCGGGCGCCGGGGTAGCGGCGGGCCAGCCCGTGTACGACCTGGTGGCGTCAGCAGGGTAGACTACAAGATAAGCATAACCTCCCGGCGGCAGATTGGCCTTGTCCACGACGAGTATGGATACAGAAACAGGCGACGAACCATTATTCACTATTAAGGACAGATTCATGTAGACGGTTGTCCTATAGCTAGGGTGGAGGTCCAGCTCTAGAGAGGTATGATTATCGCCTATCACTACATCGATCGTGCCAGATATGTCGGGCTTACCCGCGTTTGAGCCTGGCTCGAACACGACCAAGGGCCTAGACACAGTGGCAGTTATCCCGATAGGGTAAAACGTCATTACGTGCCCCGTGACAGCCGCTGCTGTTAGGGAGACCGCAAGTGCTGCGATTAGTACTAAAAGCCTCCTCACTCCCCCATACACCAAAAAAACATGGGGGAACGAGATATTAAATAGTCATCTGTTAATGAAGCGGGGCAAGCGGGCCAACAACCATAAAGTATAAAATTATTGGAAAGGTTTTAGACGTTAATCGACTATAGGTAATCTTGTGGCCATCTTGTTATTATCAGTATTTCTTCAGAATTGAAACACATAGGTGTAGGATCTCCTCAGCACTTCCGCCCTCTTTGTAGCACCCCATACATAGATTAGGGTCTATGGAGCGGTTACTCGCATCCTCTAGCGTAGCTCGGGCTTCGGGCTGTGGAATGGCGCCTTTAACATCGCTGTGATACTTTGTGACTTCGGCTTTCGCGTTTGGATGTCGCTTATCTGCAAATGATAAATACCTGCTGGGCGTGGGCTGTGGTTGAGTCTAGCGGTGGAGGGGAGATTCATGTCTACCCCGGTTCAGAGGATACTGGCCGACATGGCTAGGATCCCGGGTGTTATGGCGGTCTTCATCATTAGTAAGGAGGGCTTCGTGGTTGAGAAGGCGACCGCTGGCACCCTGGCGTTCGACGAGGACGCTCTTGCGGCCATGGTTACGGCCGTCTATGGTTCGACCACGCAGCTAGGCCAGGAGCTGGAGATCGGCAAGCCGGAGATCGCCACACTGGAGTATCAGGGGCACTACATACTGCTCTACGACATGGGCGACAATATACTAGCGGTGATCGCCGACAAGGGCAGGGCCGTCCTCGGCAGGCTGAGGTACGAGCTGAAGAAGCAGGCGCCCAGGATAGCCAGCGTGCTCTAAGCCCCCCGGCTGCCCGGGGTGGGGTGACGAGCGCGGTGGTAGGAGTGAAGGAGGGAGAGTTCACCTTGACGGAGAAGATCGAGGTCCCCAGCGGGCTCATAAACGCCATAGTGGCTGGGTACCAGATAGCCCTGAACCGCACTCTCGGCCAGGGAGCCGCGGCCATGACCCAGCTGCTGCTGAAGGATATCGGGGACTTCCTGGAGGGTATGCTCGAGGATATAGGGTTCGAGGTGCACGAGATCCAGGACCTGAAGAGCGACATACCCAAGGCGTTCAGGATGCTAGGTATAAGCGATAAGGTCGAGGTGGAGGTGCCCGGCGACGGCGGCGAGTCCGGGGACAAGTACGTGATCAAGATACACGACAGCATATTCAAGCCGGTGGCGGTGCTGCTGGCGAAGCGGGGCATAAAGTTCACCCTAAGCCCCGAGTCCTTCATAGCAGCGGCCATAGTCAGGAAAGCGATAAGGAAGGTGAAGCCGGGGGCCCAGGTGAGGGTCAGGCTGAAGCCCCAGAAGAGCCCCGAGGAGCCCCTCGTAATAGAGGTCACCGTGAGGTAGCCGGGGATGAGCTCGCAGGCCGAGGCCGGGGGCCTGGACCCCCAGCGCGTCTCCTCATTCGTCTCACAGCTAGACGGGGTCAACGCCCTGGTCGTCGTGGACGAGGAGGGGTTCCCCATAGAGTTCACCGGGATAAGCCAGGAGGAGGCAGAGGAGCAGGCCGCGCTAGCGGTGGACCTGTCACTCGCGGTCTCGGAGCACCTCCACCGCAGCGGCGGGGGGCCCAGGGAGGTCATAGTGGACCTGGGCGGCGGCGAGGCGATAAGCGTCGCCAGGGTGCGCGACCTCCTCATGCTACTACGCGGCCTCAGGAGGCCCGTCGAGGCCGCGGTTGAGGCCGTGGGGAGGGCCGCCAGCAGCCCCCTAAGGTGCCCCCACTGCAAGGCCGACCTGACGCTGGAGGCATACAAGTGCCCCCACTGCGGTAGGAGCGTGCCCTTCACCAGCCGCACCTGCCCCCACTGCGGGGCCTACATCGAGTACAAGAAGTGCCCCCACTGCGGGGGCCTCCTGAGCTCGTCGGGGAAACCAGCTAGGACGGCCAGGGACCCGGCGGTGTCGAGGATGGCGATCCTGGAGGGCGTGGTGGGCGGCGCTGTTCTAGGCGTGATCGCCGCGGTGGCGGGCGCCAGCGGGGCCCTCATCGCCGCGGCGGCGGTGGCGGGGGCGGCTGGCGCCGGGGGCCTTGTCTACCTGGCAGCCCCCAAGAGGGTCGTGCCAGCCGAGGCCCCCAAGGCCGGCCCCGGGGAGGGTTAGACGCTGTCAAACACGTAGCCCACACCAAAGGCCCCCGCCGCGGCCCAGCCCCTCCCCGGGGTGGCGCCTGGGCGTGGAGGGCGAGGAGCTGGTATCGGTCGGCGTGGGGGTCGCCAGCAGGGGCCGAGGCACGGCCCTCGCCACGGGGCTCGCCGTGCCCCTGGAGGGTGTGAGCCCCCAGAACGCGCTGGGCCTGCTGGCTGCGTGCCCGGCGAAGGTTATCCTCTCGAGGCTCGAGGCCGCCCTGCTCGTGAGTGTGACCCTCCGCCTCCTAGCCCGCCGGGGCGGGGCGCCGAGGCTGGTTGCGAGCGTTGAGGTGCTGGCCCGGGGGCCCCTCACCCGGGGGGAGGTCGAGGGGGCGTTCTGGTCGTGCCCGCTCATGAGGGCCCTCCAGCCACTCGTCGAGCTGGCGGGCGTGGAGGTTAGGGGTGGGCCCCTCTAATCCCCCCGGCCCCCAGCCCCGGGGCGGGGGGCGGAGCGCTGCACCCGCTGGTGGAGGCGGCCCTCGCGGTGGCGGCTTCCTCGGGCGCCCTGGGGGGCCTGGCTGGCGCCGCGGCGGCGAGGCCGGGCCTGGCGGCGCGCCTCTCGGGGCTCCCCCTACTGGGGGGCCTGGCTGTGAGGGCCGCGGTGTGGGGGGCCACCCGGAGGGGCTGGAGGGGCGTGGTGGAGCTCGCGGGCCTAGCGGAGAGGGGCGTGGTCGAGCCCCTCCGGGTGGCGGAGGCCGCCCTGAGGGCCCGGGGGTGCCCGGGGGACCCGGCGGGGGTCGCCGCTAGGCTCTCGAGGCTCGGCCTCCACGAGGAGGTTGTGAGGCTCCACTATAGGGGCTGCAGGGTGCCGCCCGCGCTTCTCTCCCAGGCGAGGAGGTACTTCATAGAGGCGGGCCTCCCCAACTGGGAGGCCAGGGCCTCCAGGGCGCTGGGCGTGGCCAGCTTCTACGAGGCCGCCAGCTCCGGGCCCGTCTACGCCTACTGCGGCGGCGGCAGGGTGTGGGTGAGAGCCGGCGGGGAGAGCGTGGAACTAGCCGCGGCCCGGGGGGTGTCCGCGTCGAGGCCGCCCCACGAGGCGCTTGAGGCCCTCCTAGAGGAGTCGAGGCCCCCCGTCTACGTCTACATGGGCGACTGCCCCCGCCCGCGCCGGGCCCGGGCGGTAGACGCCGCCCTCCTGGCCGTGGTGGCGATGCCCGACGCGCCCCCCACCCTCGCCGGGCTCGCCTTCCACCTAGACGTCACCCCCAGCGACCCCGCGGCGGTGGTCGAGGCAGCCGCCACCACGGCCAGGCTAGCCCTGGAGGCGGCCGGCGCCGAGTGGGGCCGCATGCCCGAGCCCCTAGCGGCCGCCGCCCTCATACCCAAGCCCAGCCCGAGGCCCCCCGAGGGCGGCGGGGTGCTGGTCACCGACACCCCGAGGCTGGGGAGGCCCCTCCTCAAACCCTACCACCTCGAGCCCCCCAGCCCCGCAGGGGAGGGCTGGGCCTACGCCGCCGCCATAGCGGTCAGGGCGGTCGCCGCCAGGCTCGGCGACCCGGCCAGGGCCCTCGCTAGGGCCCGCTCGCCCCAGCCGGGCCCCGGCCCCCGGGAGTACTGGGACTCGCTGGCCGCCCTCCTGGCGTCGAGCCTGCGACGCGGCCCGCCGAGGCCCCCGCCGGGGGGGTTCCAGGTCGAGCCCTGGAGCCTGCCCCTGCTCCCCCAGCCCCCCCGGGGGCCCGCTAGGGTGGAGTGCGTCAGGCCCCCCAGCGCCTGCATGGACCCGCCCCCCTGGGAGCTCGCCGCCCTGAGGGCCGCGGGCCTAGAGGCCTCCAGGCCGCCGGGGGCCGGGCTGCCCGGGGAGCCTAGGAGGGCCGCGAGCGTGAGGTACGTGGACGCCCCCATACCCTGGGGCGTGGAGGGCATCGCGTGGGCGGCGGGGTCGCTCGTGGAGGGCGAGCGGCCGCTGCTGGTGGCGCCGTCGAGGGCCCTCGCCGCGGCGCTGGCCGGGCGGCTGGGGGCCACGCTGCTGGGGGACGGCGGTGGCGTGGACTCGTGGCTCGCCCGGGGCGGGCCGGCGGTGGCCCCGTATGACCTCATCCTGGAGCACCCCGAGGCCCTCTCGGCTGCTACGAGCGTGGTTGTGCTGCTGCCCGAGAGGGTCGTAGCCAGGCTCTCCCGCCTCTCGAGGCCCCTGGACCTCGTCGTGGAGGCGCTGGGCCTCGCCGCCCAGCTGGGGGGCGCCACGGTCTCCAGGGCGGCGCTCGTGGCGGCCTCACGGGGCCTCGCCCCGGCTGGGGTGGAGCTCGTGCCGGCCAGGCCCGGCGGGCAGCCTCCCCCCGGCGGCGGGCTCCCCGGGGTGGGGCTCCTCATGGAGGAGTCGAGGAGGGCCTTCAGCCTGCTCTGGGGCGGCGCCAGGCTGCGGGGCTACCAGGAGGCGGCCCTAGAGGCGATATACCGGGCGGGCCCCGGGGGCGGGGCCGCGCTGGTGATATACCCGACCGGCTCGGGTAAGAGCGCCATATTCCAGGTGGCCTCCCGGGTGCTCGCCGACGCGGGCGCCGGGCACGGGGGGCTGGTGGTGTCGCCCCTCAGGGCGCTCATGCACGACCAGGTCGAGAGGGCGAGGGCCCGGGGGCTCCGGGCGGCGTTCATAGACTCGGGGGTCCCCCGGGGGGAGAGGGAGGAGGCGCTGGCCGCCTTCAGGGCGGGGGTGCTGGACCTCCTCTACGTGACCCCCGAGAGGTTCCAGGACCCCTCCTTCGAGGAGCTAGCCCGAGAGGGGGGCGCCTCGCTGGTCGTGCTCGACGAGGCCCACACCCTGAGCAGGTGGGGGATGAGCTTCAGGCCGAGCTACCTCTACATGGCCCGCGTCGTGAGGGAGGCCAGGGAGAGGCTCGGCGGCAGGCCCCTCCTGGCGGCGTTCACCGCCACCGCCCCCGGCGACGTGGAGGCCGACATACTCTCGGCCCTCGGCTACGAGCCCGGCTCCGCGGTCAGGGTTAGGGTTGACCTCGACGACCCCAGGCCGAGCCTGCCCCGGGGCGTCGAGGGCCGCCCAGTCGTCCTGAGGGCCCCGCCCCTGAGGAGGGAGATACGCTTCGACGTCCGCCTCGCCCCCGAGGAGCCGGGGGAGCGCCTCAGGGACCTCTCAGACCTCGTCGCAGGCCTCGCCGGGTGGGCCTCCAGCCTGGGGGGCCCCTGGGTTGGGGTCGTCTTCACGGGGTTCGTGAGGAGCAGGAGGAGGCCCTGGGCCAACGCCGAGGAGGTGGCGAGGGCCCTCGAGGCGAGGCTCGGCCGCGGGGCGGTGGCGGTCTACCACGGCCAGCTGGGGGGCAGGGAGAGGAGGAGGGTGGAGGAGGAGGTGGCGAGGGCCTCCAGGGGCGGCCGCGGGCCCAGGGTGGTGGTGGCGACCAAGGCGTTCGGCATGGGGGTTGACATCCCGAACATAAGGTTCGTGGTCCACTTCACCCCGAGCGAGAGCGTGGAGGACTACTACCAGGAGGTCGGGAGGGCGGGCAGGGACAGGAGGGAGGCGCTTGCAGTCCTCTACTACAGCCGGGGGGACTACGCCGCCCTGGCTTCGATGAAGAGGCGGGAGGCCCCCAGGCCCAGCGACGCCATACAGCTCTACAACGCCATAACACACGCCGCCACGGGCGGGGAGGCGCTCCTCCCGCTACAGCTGGCGGCGGCCGCGCTCGGGGGAGACGAGGGCAGGGCGATCAGGGCGCTGGAGATGCTCAGGGCGGCGGGCCTCCTCGACTACACCGTGAGGGACGGGGTCCCAACCCTCGGCGGCGACGGCTGCCTGGCGAGGCTGGCCGGGAGGTGCGTGGCCCTAGCCCGCGAGGGGGACGCCGCGCCCATCGAGTGGAGGCTCTGCAGCCAGGGCGGCCTCCCAGCGGTCGAGGTGAGCCTCGCCGGTAGGAGGCTCGCGGGCCCCCGGGGAGGCTGCGCTGGCAGCCACAGCCTGGCGGCCAGGGCCGGGAGGGGGAGGTACGTGGCCGTCTACCTCTCCCCCGACCACGAGCACGCCCCCTCCCCGGTGCTGCCGCCCGAGCCCTTCGCGCTCCTCGTCAGGGCCTACAGCCTCGAGCTCTCCAAGCCCGACGCCCTGAGGCGGATAGCGGAGGAGGCCCTCGCGGCCAGGCTGAAGGGGGGCCAGGCGGCCGCCGACGAGGTGATGAGGAGGCGGATAGCGGAGGCCCTCGAGAGGCCCCCGCTCAGGCCACTCGACAGCCGGGCCCTCGGGGAGCTCCTAGGCGGGAGGCACGAGTGCGGTGGCCCCCTCGAGTGCGCCTCGAGGGCGGCGGAGACGGCTGCGAGGCTGGAGGAGGCCCTCGGGAGCCACGGGTACACGCTGGCCAGCCCCAGCGAGGACCTGGCGGTGCTCCTCAAGAGGGAGGCCGAGGCCCGCCTGGGCAGGAGCCTGCCGAGCCCGCTACGCTCCTACAGGAGCCTCATGGCGGCCGCGAGGAGGGGGGGCCCGGTGGCGCTCTCGAACAGGGGCGTGATAGTACTCGTAGCCCCCGGGACCTCGGGGAGGAGCATGGAGGCCATAGAGAGGAACCTGGCCGGCTACCCCTACGTGCACCTCTACCTGGCCGGGGCCAGGTAGGGCGGCAGCCGAAAAACAGGCTAAGGATACCCTTTGGAGGCGGGGCGGCGGGCGGGGGGCTAGCAGCCCGTGAAGCCCCCGGCCGTGCCGCTGGAGCGCTTCCTAGCTATCTCCAGCCTCTCCTCCCCGCCCCCGCCCTTCTCGGCCTTCCCCCTCTCCCGCTTCTCCTCCGACACGCCGCGCTCACCAGCCTGTGGGATGGTCGTGGGCGGCTATAGCCCGGGGTACGTGCGGGGGCGTACTTGCGGCCGGTAAAAACGGCCCCTCGACGGGCGGGCTAGAGGTGGGGCCCGGGCTCCCAGTCCCTGGAGCCCCCGTGGTAGGGGCTCTCCCCCTGGGTGGCCTGGGCGGGGCCGCGGCGGGCCTCCGAGTGGTACCTCTCGCACTCCTCCTCGAGGATGCGGTAGCAGTCGTTCTCGGGGCCCGCCTGATGGCAGATCCTGACCGCCCCGTCGCACCCGTGCCTCTCGATCGCCGCCCGCAGCTCCTCGCCGCCGCCCCAGATCCGGGCGGGGCCCCCGCGCCCTGCGCTCCCCAAGCCCGTGGGCACCGCGGCGGCCACGTGCGGGGGGAGTTTTTAGGGTGCACCACTACCCCGGCGGGGGCAACTCCGAGACCTCCCCAACAGCCCTGGCCAGGCCTCTCTCGTATATCGAGGCGAGCCGGGGCTCCCTCGGGGGGAGGGGGTTGTGGGGCCTGGAGAGCCTGGCCCGGAGGGCGTAGAGCATAGCCTGGGCGGTGTACTCGTCCAGGTTAACCGCGTAAATGGTGTGCCTCGCCCTCTCCCTCCGGGCCAGCTCCACCACCCCCCCGACGCCGCGGCACCTCAGGAGGGCTAGGACTATCCTCGCCACCTTGGTGACCGGGACGAGCCTCCTGTGCCACCCGGGCCCGTGGAGCTTCAAGGCGCGGAGTATGGCCGCGTTGTCCTCCAGGTAGACAACCCTCTCAACCTCCACGCCCAGCTCCCGGGCCCTCCCCCGGAGCCACTCGACCCGCTCGTAGCTGCTCTCACTGTTAGCCTTGGCGAGCAGCCTCACCCTGCCCCCCTCGGGGAGGTAGAGGATGCTGTCATACTCCACCTCGACCCGGGCGAGGAGCCCGGACTCGAGGGCCTCGGCCACCTCCCACGGCAGCCTGGAGGCCAGGTCCACCGCCATAAGCGAGGGCGCCAGGGCCACGAGCGCCGCCCCCTCGCGGAGGGAGCGCAGTATGAGCTCGGCCGCCCTCCACCCCCGCCCCGGCCTGCCCCAGAGGGGCTCGTACTCGTAGACCTCGACCCTGTAAACGCCCGAGGCGGCGAGGGAGCTTATCAGGGCCTCGACCACGGGGACCTCGTCCACGCTCGGGGCGGCGAGGCTCTTGACTATGAGGACGGCCCTCGAGGGCGCGGCGGGGGGAGGCTTCGCCGCCCCGCCGGCCTCGCCGGCCTCCACACGGCCCCCGTGAACCCTGAGCTGGGAGTCGATGGCTTCGAGCTCGCCGGCGCAGCCGCTGGCCACCAGCCGGGTCCCCGGGTGGCCCACCGGGCTCCCCCGGATTTAACCTGGGGGCTAGGGCTGCTCGTCGCCCCAGTAGCTGGCGGAGCGCCTCCTGAGCCTCTCCGCCAGGCTGCTTGGGAGGGCGTAGTCCTCGGCCCTCTCCTCTGTGGGCCCGGCGATCCTCATCCCCCTACCATCCTCTATCACGACCTCATGAACCCTGAGGTCGTGGGGCGTCTGCCTCATCTTCTCCACCAGAACGTACCTCCGGAGCACGCCTCCCCGGATCCTGCGGCGGAACCTCACTATGCCGTCGGCCACGTGCTCTATCCCCCAGCCGAACGCCTCGGATGTCGTTATCGCGTACTGGCTCACCGCCAGGGTGGTGAAGTC
>JALSQL010000104.1 GCA_026985435.1 Acidilobaceae archaeon | reverse complement strand
GGTGTTCCCGCAGATTTAAAGCTCCACGCGCCCGCGGCTAGTACGCGGGGTGCCCCAGGGCTTGGAAACCCCCGCGGGCCTCGACAGCGTGGACGCCGAGATCCTCAGAATGGTCGAGGAGTACGCCCCCACCACGCTCTCGGAGCTCGCCAGGACCGCCGGGTGGAGCAAGAGCATGCTCTGGAGGAGGCTCCGGAAGCTCGCCGCGCTGGGGCTGGTAGAGCTCTCCAAGCGGGGGGGCGCCCTGATAGTGAGGCCCAGGGAGCCCTCGACCCCGCCCCCGACCGTTAAGGTGGGCATACTCCGGGCGAGCGAGTACCCCTACATACTACCCCTCGCCTCGAGGCTCCGAGGCATGTTCCACCGCGTCGACCTGATAGTATACGACGAGGCCAGGCTCCTCGCCCTCGACCTGGCTGCCGGCAGGGTTCACCTGGCAATGGCCCCCCTGGCGACGCTCCTCCTAGCCCACAGGCTCTCCGCGGGGAGGCTCCACGTGGTGGGCGGCGGCAGCGCTGGCGGGGCCTACCTGGTGAGGAACCCCGAGGGGCTGGGGGGCCACGCCACGACCATGGCGTCAAGCATGGAGCTCTGCGCGGAGCTCCACGGCCTCCCAGGCGGGAGGGTCTACGCCAGGAGCGGGGAGGAGATAGCGGCTCTCCTCGCCGGGGGGAGGGTCGAGTGGGGGGCGGTCTGGCAGCCCTACGCCGACCGCCTAGCCAGGCTGGGGCTGGAGGTGGAGGACTGCGGGCTGCCGGTCTGCTGCGTCCTCGGCGCCCACGCCAGCCTCGAGCCCCTCTACCCCAGGATCTCGAGGGCGATGGCCGAGAGCGTGGCCGACGCCAGGAGGGGCGCCTGGGACCCCGCGGCGTACTCGAGGCTAACCGGGATACCGGTGGAGGAGGTGAGGAGGACCGTGGCCAGCTACGAGTTCCTCGACGAGCCCCCCGCAGACGTGGCCAGGAGGATATGGGGCCACCTAGCACGCGCCGCCCTACCCCCCGCGAGCCTGGGCCACGCCTTCCCCCTCAACGGCTAGCGGGGGCGTGCGGAATTGTGCAAATCGCCCCGAGACGGGCGGGTATCACCCCTCCCCGCAAATAATACCTACAATGGTGCCTCCGAATCCTGTGTAACGCTTTTTAAGGAGTTTCCACACACTCGCGCACGGGCGAGAGCCCCCTGTAGATGCCAGACCACCAGTTAGAAGCCCCGGGCTAGGGGAGCATTGATGATCGGCTGCATAGGCTGGCGGATAGGTGGCTGCGCTGGCGTGGCTAGGGCCGTCACCAGGGCCAGGCCCGGCTGGCCTGCCGCTCCTGCCAGCCCGGGCTTCGGCGGCTCTAGCCTTATGCCACCAGCCAGTAGGGGTAGCGAGAGCCCCGCCGAGAAGCTCATCATACCCTACCTCGACTCGAGGCTCAGCAAGAGGCTCCTAGGCTCAAACCTCTGGCTGGCCCGCCTCAAGCGGCGGGCCGAGGCGAGGGAGGAGCTTGGGAGGCTGGGCTTCGACGATATCCTAATCCGGGTCGTGGACGTGTGGAGGGGTAGGGGGAAGCCAGTCTACGCCGTCCTCAGCAATGGCCGTAGGGAGCTGAGGGTTCTAGCCTACGATAATAGCGTGGGCGTGGCCCTCGTGGAGAGGGGTAGGGGCGAGAGCGGGAGGACAGCCCTCGACGCTGCCCGGGGCATGGCGGGGCAGGGCACGGTCTACATCCTGAGGGAGGTGCCCAGGTAGCCCCCGAGGACCCCCGCTCCAGGTTCTTAGCCCCCGGCCCCCGCTGGCTGGCCGGGTGCTCGTGGGGGTGCCGGCGAACCTGCCCCCGGAGGCTAAGGCTAAGCTGGCTAGGTACAGCGAGGCTAGGACCCTGGAGGAGAAGATTAGGGCGCTGGAGGAGTTCATAAGCGCCGTGCCCAAGCATAAGGGCACGGAGAACCTCCTCCTCTGGGCTCGGAGGCGCCTGGCGGAGCTCCGCGAGGAGGCGGAGGAGCGTAGGAGGAAGCGGGTCGGCGGGGGCCCCCGGGTCTTCGTGGAGAAGCAGGGGGCTGCCCAGGTTGTCATGCTAGGCCCGCCCAACTCGGGGAAGAGTAGCCTACTCGCCAGGCTCACGAGGGCGCGCCCCGAGGTGGCGCCCTGGCCGTTCACCACCC
>JALSQL010000103.1 GCA_026985435.1 Acidilobaceae archaeon | reverse complement strand
GCCGCCCGGATGGCCCCTGGCCAGGGGCACGTGGCCCAGGCGCCCGCGGTGGTAGCTCTGACCGCGGTGATCGCCAGGACAGCAGCCAGGTACGGGTATAGGAGCTACCGTTACACCCACTGGGACGCGGGCCACGCTGGCCAGAACATCTACCTCACCGCGGAGGCCCTGGGCCTCGCGACCGTCGCGGTTGGCGCGTACTACGACTCCGGCCTCTGCAAGCTCCTCCGGCTGGACTGCATCTCGGAGATCCCTATGCTACTGTACCATGCTACTGTACCCTGTCGGCCCTAGGCCCGGGCGGGGCTAGCCGTTCCGGGCCTGCGGGGCCTCTAGGGCTTCGACGGGATCCACCATGGCGACTCCGGGGCTAGGCCAGGGCTCTACCCGCCCCGTATAGTTTGGGTCCGGGTGGGCGGCAGAGCCGCCTGGACCCTCGTGGGGGGCGTTCCAGCGTTTTGTACCCGTGTGTGGGGGACTACCGTGGGAGCCGAGCCGTGGCCAGGGCCGGGCTCCTGTCTAGGAGGAGGCTCCTAGCCGGGATCTCCGCCGCGCTGCTCGTGTTTCTGGTTGTCGTGCCAGCTGTTGTGGCCTACGCGAGCCTCCACCCGGCCAGGTGCAAGCCCGCTGGCACGCCAGCCGCCTACGGGCTCCACTACGAGAACTTCACGGTAACCACGGGCGACGGGGTCAGGCTTAGGGGGTGGATCATACCCGGGAGCCCCCGTGTTGTCTTCGTCGTTATGCACGGTTACACGAGCTGCAGGGCTGACCGGAGGCTCCTCGAGATCCAGGCTGAGCTGGCGAGGAGGGGCTACACCGTGGTGGCGTTCGACTTCCGCGGCCACGGCGAGAGCGGGGGCACCACTACGATCGGCCCCCGAGAGTCGGCCTACGACGTGCCAGCCGTGCTCTCGATGGTTAGGCGCCGCTATCCTGGGGCTCGCATAGTGCTCCTAGGCTACAGTATGGGCGCCGTCGCCGCCATAATGGCCGGCTCCAGGGCCAGCGGCGACATTGTGATAGTGGCCGACAGCCCCTACCCCACCCTGGATGAGGTCATACCAAGGTGGCTGAAGAGCTATATGGGCATCCCTCGGGCCTACTCGGAGCTGATCGGCTTCTGGGGCTCCCTCATGGCGGGGGTTGACACCCGGTTCGGCCCGATACTGCTAGACAGGATCGACAAGCCACTCCTCGTGATAGCCGGAGACCACGACCCGCTCGTCACGCCAGCGGAGGCGCGGGCCATAGCGGCGAAGAGCTGCTGTGGCAGAGCGCTGATAGTTGGCGGCGCTGGCCACGTCGAGTCATACAAGACCCTAGGTAGGGACAGGTACATCGAGGAGATACTAGACTTCGTGAACTCCACGGGCGGCCGCTAGGGATGCCACTGCTTAAGCTCGCCCCCATCTCACACCTCACTCCCGCGGCTTTCGACGAATCCCCTACGCCCCTATCAAACGTGGCTGCACGCGCCAACCCGGCCTTTTCCAGGCTTGGGCGGCTCCAGAAGGTTACCAGCCGTTACCCGGCACTATAATCCCTGGCCCCCGCGGGCGGCGGGGGCGTGGCTTGTAGTGCCCGGGCCTGTGGAGGCTATAGTGTGCGGCTCGGAGAGGGGGGCCGGCGCCGGGCGCGTGATAGGGGGCATGGTTCCCCAGCCGCCGTGGTGCGTGGTGGAGGCGGTTGAGGGGGGTTTGGGGCTCAACCTGGGCGACCCCCTCAGCTACCCGGAGCTGGCCGACGCCGCTGGGAGGGTGGTTAGCTTCGCATCCAGGGTCTCCACTGGGGCGGAGTTTCCTGGGTGGGTCACCAGCGGCGCTACCGAGAGCAACATTCTAGCCCTGTACCTCGCCCGGGAGGAGGGTAGGAGGACGGTCGTCGCCTTCACGAGCGCGCACTACTCTATAGGGAAGGCGGCTAGGCTCCTCGGCATGGATATTGTGTGGGTCAACGCGATCGACGGTTACGCCGCCGACCTGGCAAGGCTCGAGGGCGCCCTCGAGGAGAACCCCGGGGCGGTGGTCGTAGCCACCGCTGGCACCACCGAGACCGGCTACGTGGACCCGGTTGGCGAGATAGCGCGGGTGGCGAGGCGCTACGACTCGGTAGTCCACGTCGACGCGGCCTACGCGGGGGCTATCCTCAGGTGGCTCCCCAGCCCCAAGGCTAGGGTCACCCTGGACTCCACTGTTAGAACCCTCGCGGTCGACATGCACAAGATACCCGAGGCCCCCATAGGCGTGGGCGTCATACTATCCTCGAGCAGGGAGCTCCTTGAGAGGCTGTGGTTTGAGGCGCCCTACCTGCCTGGGGGGAGGCAGTTCGGCGTGCTGGGCACGAGGCCGGGGGCTCCTGTTCTCGCCGCCTCCCGAATAGCCGAGAGGCTGGAGCCCCACATGCCCGGCCTGGCATCCCGGCTCATGCGCTCGACCCTCGAGGCCTACCAGGCCCTCGTAGAGGGGGGGCCGTACTCTTCGCCCCACACGCCGGAGAGCCCCGTGGTCTGCGCTGTGCCCCGAGTTAGGCTGCCGAGGCTGCTGGAGCGGCTACGGAGCCTAGGTTATAGGGCCTACACCTGCCCGAGCTTCGGGGGTGTGAGGATAGCGGTGATGCCCCACACTCTTGGGGGTGCCCTAGAGAGATGGGTGGAGACGCTCCTGAAGCTAGGCTAGCAAGGTTCAGGACGGCCCTCCTCCGCTACAGGGGCCTGGCGGGGGTCGCCATAGACCTCGAGACCGCCGTCAGGGTGGAGGAGGTAGAGCTGGGCATAATCGAGAGCCTGAAGCCCGCCGTCAGGGAGGCCGTCGAGGCCGGGGAGTCCCTCAACTCCCTCGCCGCCAGGCTGCTGGAGGAGGGGACCCTGAGCCGCCTGGCGGGCGTCGTGGCCGAGAAGCTGGGACTCGAGGGGCCCAGGGACCTCGGGGACGCGCTGCAGCGCATGGCGTCCGGCGACATCGAGGCGCCGGGCGCGAAGGTCGCCTTCGTAGTGATGCAGGCGGTCGCTAGGGCCTACGCGGAGGTCCTCCTCGAGGCCGAGGGGCCCAGGGAGGTCATGGGCACTAGGTGCCCCGTCTGCGGCGCTGAGAGCGACGTCATGGCCGCCGAGCCGGATGGGGGCTACTCTATGGTGTGCCCCTTCTGCTTCTACAAGTGGCGGCTGCCCGGGGTGGGGCTCTCCTGCCCCTCCTGCGGGTCCAGGGACCGCTTCGCGCTAGGCATCTACACTGGCAGGAGCGACAAGAGGGTGGCGCTGCTCCACTGCCAGAACTGCGGGTTCACGGCGAGGGTCATCCTCGACCGCAACGTCGCCTCGGGGGCGCCGAGGAGCCTCCTCCCACTTATAGCCCTCAGGGCCGACCGCTACAGGGCCTTCGTGGGGGAGGCCTAGGGCTGGGCCTCCGCTGGTATGCCCAGCCTTCTCTCTATGTACTTCGCCGTGAAGCGGGCCTCGCGGCCCCTGTAGGCGTCGACTATGACCCTGCGGGGGCGCGCCTCCTCTATGTACTCTATGACCTCCCTGAAGCTGGCGTGGTCGCTGAATGAGACGTTGTAGACGTTGTCCGAGACCCTGTACACGACCCCCCTCAGCTCCATGCCGGTGAGCCTCAGGTGGAGGCCGGGCCTCCTCCTCGACGAGCGGAACCTGCTTGTGTGCGCGAAGACCACCACCGGCTCGCCGTCGACGACCTTGTCGTGGGTGACCAGGGGGTCAACGCTCACACCGTAGAACTCGGAGGCTATCCTCGCAAGCTGCACGGTCCTGGGGTCGGCGGCGAAGGGGGCGCTCACACCCCTCACCCGGAGCTCAACCATAACCTCCTGGAGCTTGCCGTTGAAGCCGTAGATGTAGACCGTCCCCATCCTCAGGCCCTCCTCGACGAGGCTCGCGAGGGCGGCGATCGCGTCCCACTCGCCCCACCTCCTCTGGCTCGCCGGGCTGCCGTAGGTTGCATCCACGACCAGCACGTCCAGGTCCCTCATCGGGGGCGTGCCCGGCAGCTTGAAGTCTCCAGTGTAGCCGACCCTGAAGCCGCTGCCCTCAACCTCCACCTGAGCGCTGCCAGCGATGTGCCTGGCCCTCCGGAGGGTCAGCCTCTCCCCGTCGACCTCAACGGGCCTATCGTAGTCTAGCTCGAGCACCTTGTGGGGCGGCACGCGCTTGCCGAGCACCGATAGGAACCGGAGCGTCACCGGGGTCGCGACCACGAAGAGGGCCCTCCTCGAGCTGCTGGCCAGGCCGATCGTGTGGTCCTCGTGGGCGTGGGTGACAACCCTGACCAGCCTCCCCGCGTAGCCGTCTGCCTCCACTCTACCCCCCAGGAGTATAGCGCCCCGGCTGCTGACTGCCGCCGGGAGCCCGCCCCTCTCAGGCCGCACACCAACCCCCACCCGCAGGGTGGCGGGCTGGTTTAAGGGGGACAGGCTGGTACTACAGGTACCTCGGGGCCCGCACAACCACGAGCCTGGGCCTCCTGCGGGCCGAGTAGGCCGCCCCGGCAACTATTGCCAGGCTCGCAGCCCCCACCAGGGCCCTGGCTGCCTGGCTTGCGGGCGACCCGCATGGGGGCTGCGGGCCCTGGTAGTATGCTAGGGTGTAGGTGAACCTTATCCTCGTCGAGTCCCCGAGCACCACGATCCCCTCAGCGAAGACTATGCGCGGCGCGGCCTGGGCGTAGCGCACCGAGGCATGGCCCCAGCCCGCCTCTACCGAGGCCACCCTCAGGGGTGCCCGGCACTTGTAGACGTCCTGCCTCGAGCCGTCACTGTATACGTACACGACCGTTGCCCCGCCGCCGGGCGTGGCGGGTGCCTGCCTGGCGGCCTCTATCGCCTCGACCGTCCAGCCTACGATGCTCGAGAGGAGACTCCGGTAGCTCAGGGCTGCCGGGGGTGATATGTCTGTGAGGACGTTCCCGCCGCTACCCCTGACCACCCTCATGTAGATGGTTGGGAAGCCCAGCCTCGCCGCCTCCTGGGGCGGAAGCTCCACCTCGACCTCCAGCACGTACTGGGTCAGGGGCCCTCCCGGCGCCTGGGCGGCCCCGACCCGGGGGGCAGCCTGGGCCAGCACTAGGAAAAAGAGGAGGGCAGCCATGGTGGCCGCGGCTGCGCGCATGGCCTGCACTCCCGCTGTAGCCGCCCGGGGGGCTAGTGTTTGCCTTCCCTGTACCTCTCTATGGCCCTCCTTATCTGCTCCCTGGCCTCGCTGGCGCCCCTCCAGCCGGTCACCTTCACCCACTTGCCGGGCTCCAGCTCCTTGTAGTGCTCGAAGAAGTGCTTGATCCTCTCCTTCAGCTGCTCGGGTATGTCCCCCACGTCCTTCCAGGCCCCGTATATGGGGTCGAGCTTGGGCTTGGGCACCGCTACTATCTTCGAGTCCGGCCCCTCCTCGTCCTCCATGTCGAGCACGGCTATCGGCACAACCTCTATAACAGAGCCTGGCACTACCGGCTCCCTGCTTATCACGAGTATGTCCACGGGGTCACCGTCCTCCTCGAGAGTGCCCGGGACGAAGCCGTAGTTGAAGGGGTAGTGCATGCTGGTGTACAGGAACCTGTCAACGCGGACGAGGCACGCCTCCTTGTCGAACTCGTACTTCACGCTGCTGTTCATAGGTATCTCTATGACCGCGTTCACGACCTCGGGCGCCTTCTCGCCGGGCCCGAGAGCGTCCAGGCAGCCCACCCTAACACCACCACGCGCACCGAGGGGGAGCACCATCTTTATAAACTTGGGGCGGGCCGCCACCCCCGGACGACCCGGGAATCGGGGAGGAGGATGAGGGATGGCGAAGCCGTTCTACGTGAGGTTCGAGGTCCCCGAGGACCTGGCGGAGAAGGTGTACGAGGCCGTCGCGAAGGCGAGGGAGACCGGTAAGATAAAGAAGGGCACAAACGAGACTACCAAGGCCTGCGAGAGGGGCCTAGCGAAGCTCGTGGTCATAGCGGAGGACGTCGACCCGCCGGAGATAGTGGCCCACCTACCACTGCTCTGCGATGAGAAGAAGATACCCTACGTCTACGTCCCCAGCAAGAAGAGGCTAGGCGAGGCGGCAGGCATAGAGGTAGCCGCCGCCTCGGCTGCGATACTCGAGCCCGGAGACGCAGCCAGCCTAGTCAACGAGATAGTGGAGAAGGTCAAGGAGCTGCGGGCGAAGGCCGGGGCCTAACCCCCCGAAGACCCCACCCCAGCCCATACACCCCGAAACCCCAGCTTGGCTGTCTTTCCCGCCCCCTAGAGGCTTATCCTCCGCGGGCTCGCGGCCACTCGGGACTCCCCTAAAGGGGTCTCCCGCCCCGCCCGTAGTCCCGCTCTGGGACCCGGGGGGAGGGGGTTGGGCCACTGCTCTCATCACCCCGCAGTGCCCCAGGCCAGCGTCAAGCCCGCCATCGGAGCCACGGGATCCAGGGGGCTGGAGGTCTTGGTGTATCGGCGTAGAGAACCCCTAAATAGGACCTAGCGGAACCCAGCACCCGGGGGCTGAGTGGGCGTGATCTTCGGCCCTCTCCGCAGGCGCAAGCAGGGCAAGGGCGCGGAGAGCCCGCCACCCCCGAGCCTGGGCGAGCCCAAGGGGAGGCTAGCGCTCTCTAACGTCTTCCAGCTCGTGACACGCTCGAGGCCCCCAATGTTCCTAGTGATCACAGGCCTGGTCGTCGAGGGCGAGCTTGCAAGGGGCGACACCCTGAAGCTACCAGACGGCAGGCTACTGAGGGTCGAGAGCGTAGAGAAGGCGAGGGAGAGGAAGCGGGTGGACAGGGCTATGGCCGGCGACACGGTCGGAGTCGCAGTGGTGGGCGTCGGGTGGAAGCCCAGAAAGGGAGACCTCGAGAGGTACTCGATATCAAAGCAGCTAGAGGAGATAAGGAGGAGGGCCGAGGAGAAATACCAGAGCCTACCCAAGGAGGCCGCCTCCAAGCTAGCCGAGAAGGAGGTCGTAGACACCCTTAGAAACTCCAAGGAGGACATACCCCTAATAGAGATCTACCCGCCAACACCCTGACGACAACAACACCACAGCCCCTACCGGCTCCCCGGCCTACGCCACCTCGAAGGCTTGAAGCCGCTATACAATCATCGTGACACCTAAAGCCACCTAAAGCCCCAGCGCTCACCCCAGTAACCGCCAGGACCGTTAACGCATACTGCATAACGGTAGCTAGGCAAGCCAGCACGACCCTGACCACTAGCGATAGGGTTATGGGGAGGTAACGCCTTGAAAGCTGAGGCCGAGGCCCACTGCCTGCCCGGCGACAACGACTACGACACACCCACAAACAAACTAACAACCGGTTAACATAGATACCTTGTAGGCGTGATGGGCCCGCCGGGATTTAAGGCCCGGGGACCCCTGCAGCCCCGAAGGCCGAGGATATATAAATGAAGTTTCCAAAGGAGGCCATCAAGTGGAAACATTCTTCACAAGCGATTATCTTTCACGATATTACCGGTGATAATCTGGAAACGTTTAGTCGGAGAAAAAGCTAAATGGCTTGTAAGGCTGCATTTTACCTAGGCGCAGGAGCATGTCTAAGGTTATAAGGGTCAAATACGAGAATGGTGTTCTGAAGCCACTTGAGCCTTTAGGGTTTAATGAAGGCGAGGAACTCGTCGTGGAGGTAAAGGAGCAAGTAAGCGAGAAGGGTATAGAACGGTTCTTTGCTGTTGTTAAGACTAAGAAATGGAGGGCTTTCATGAATGAGGAGGATTACTATGAGCACGTCTCAGAGAGGAGTAGTGTTCCTTGATAGTAGCATTATCATCCGCTACTTCATAGGAGATATCAGTGCTAAAGAGGTTCTGGAAGGCCACTCCAAATTCGCGATTAACTCTATAGTTTACAGCGAGGTAGCTTTTAATCTATTGAGACTTCTATACGTAGATAAGTATGGTGAGTACAGGTTTTATGGCATGAAGTCAGCACTATCTGGCCGTGATAGCTACCTCCTGAAAGGATACAGGATACTCTACTCGTTCATAGACGAGCTTCTAAGCGAGGAGAAGCTAGCATTCCTCCCAATAACCTTGGACGTAATAGAAGAGGCAACTAGAATAGCCGCAGAATACGGATTGCTACCCAACGACTCACTCATAGTAGCAACATGTAAGCACTATGGAATAAACACTATAGCTACTTTTGACGAGGTCTTTAAGCGAATCCCATGGATCAGGGTAATCCCCTAACCCTTAATAAAGGGATGGTATTCAGCTAGGGCTATCGTTGGTGGAGCGTAAATTGACTACGATTCCCTGCTAGATCCCATTTACGGATACTCCCTTGATACATCCCCGATATGATTCGATGTCTACTTGGGAAAGTTTGTGGCGGGCCCGCCGCGAGCTTGAACCCGGGATCACCGGCTCCGAGGGCCTGGGAAATATAAACTATGATTCCAATGAAGGCAAGCGATAGGAAACACTCTTCACAAATGCTTATCGCCACGGATATCAATTCGGATAATTCTGGAAACACCTAGCCCACAGGAAAGAATAATTGCTCCAACACACGTAGTATCTGACCGGGGGATAGAGTTGTCTAAGATAATTATTAGGGCTAGATACGAGAAGTGCGTGCTGAAGCCACTAGAACCTGTTAAGCTAAGCTCAGAGAGGGTGAGGAAGTAAGGATAAGAATTGAAGAGAATATTAGGGTGAGGCTGAAAGATATCATCGGTGTTCTTGGAGAGTCTAGCGAGGAGGAACTAGAGAGATACTTAGAGGAGGCCTGGTAGTCGTGATTTTTGTGGACACTAACATACTATACCATATTCTCACAAAACACCTAGAAGAGGGGAAGCGCTACCATTCTAGAAGAGAATCCTGGCGATTATCTCGTTATGAACAGCGGTTCATAACGAGATAATTTACACTTCAACAAGACAATATCTAGAACTCAGGCATTGGTAAAAGAAGCATACTCAGCCAGAAAATAGATAAAGAAACATAGATAAAAACGCGGATTTCCCGGAGGGGTAATCAATGTTATTAGAGAATTATTTAAAAGATTAAATATAAGAATAATATCAAGCATATACACAGAGCAGGAACTTAACAATGCATTAATAGAGTTCAAACTACTGCCTAGCGACGCTATAATAGCGTTGACCTGTAAACACTACGTTACCGACACCATCCTCACCTTTGACGAGGTTTTAGGTATGC
>JALSQL010000102.1 GCA_026985435.1 Acidilobaceae archaeon | reverse complement strand
TAGCGGGGGCCGACCTGAGGTAGGAGTAGTCCCGGGTGTAGAGCATCCTGATGTCCCTCAGGCCGTAGTAGGCGGCGGCCAGCCTCTCCACGCCCATACCCCAGGCTCCGACCTGGTAGTCCACGCCAGCCATCTCCAGCACCTCCGGCCTGAAGAGGCCGGCCCCGAATAGCTCGACCCAGCCGCCGCCCGGCAGGCGGGCGTAGCCCTCCACGCTTGGCTCGGTGAAGGGGAAGTAGGCCGGCTTGAAGCGGATCTCGAGGCCGAGCCGCTCGGCCACCTCCCTCAGGGTCCCGAGTAGGTCCCTGAACGTGTAGCCGCTCCACCCCTCTATCCCGTCGAGCTGGTGGAACTGGGGTAGGTGGGTGGCGTCCACGACGTCGCTCCTGAACACCCTGCCCACCGTGAAGACCCTCACAGGCTCGGGCGGCGCCTGCGAGAGCACCCTAGCGGAGACGCTCGTGGTCTGGCTCCTCAGTATGAGGCGCAGGGCCACCTCCTGGCTCCACTTGTACCCCCAGCCCCTCTCGTGCACCCTCGACACCCTCTCGAGGAGGCCCTCCAGCCCCTCCGGGCTGGCGGATGGGGGCTCCCTGACCCAGAGGGAGTCGTGGACCTCCCTGGCCGGGTGGTCCTGGGCCTGGAAGAGTAGGTCGAAGTTGTACAGCTCCAGCTCGACGAGGGGGCCGCGGGCCTCCCTGAAGCCCATCTCCCTCATTATATCCCGTAGCTCCTCTATGAACTCGTCGAAGAAGTGGAGCCTAGCCGGCAGCACCCTGGGAGGCTCCGCCTCGACGTTGTACGGCCTCAGTGCTAGGAGGCGCCACCTACCCTCCCGGAGCATGTCCGCCGTGAGCCTCCCGACCTCGAGCCTCACCCTCCCGAGCAGCTCGCCGGGAGGCGCCGCCAGCTCCACCCTAACCCTCCTAACCCTCTCCTCCTCGACGAGCCTCCTCCGGAGGAGCAACCGCAGGGCCTCGGGCGGGGGCTCGCGGCCCCTGGCCACCTCCTCCAGCGCCCTCCTCGCGGCTGAGGCCCTCTCGAGTGCCTCCCCAGCCGGCGCCTTCAGGCGGGCGACCCCGGAGGAGACCTCTACGAGGCCCAGCCTCTTGGCCTCGCCCACCGCAGCCCTCGCCTCGCCGCCGAGGGCCGCCGCGAGCTCCCGTAGGGGCGCCTCGCCGCCCCTCTCGGCGAGCAGCCTCACCAGCCTCTCCTCGGGCGCGCCCCTCTCGAGGACCTCGGCCCCCCTGGGCGTGATCTTCAGCCTCCTCTCCTCGTACTCGACAACCCTCGCCAGCCCCTTCTCGGCGAGCAGCCTGGCGAGGCTGGCCAGCGTGGACTCCGGCACCCCCGCGGCCCTGGCTAGCTCGTGTATCTCGCCCGCGCTCAGGCCGGCTCTGGCCAGCGCCCTGAGGAGCCGCAGCTCCCCCTCGCTCACGGGGACCCAGCCGCTCAACCCGGGGCCACCCCCTAGGGGTGCGTGTAGAACGCCCTCACCGCCCCGCTGGCGACCTCGTCTATCCTGGCGAAGCCGAACCTCACCAGCTGCAGCCTCGAGTCCGGCCCGTACTCTAGTATAGCGGGCTCCGCGTAGCCCCTGTGGACCCTGAACTCGAGCTCGACTGGCTCGAGCACCTCCATCGGGACGGCGCCGCGCCTGGGGGTCCAGTGTATTATCGGCAGCCTCCTGCTCCTCGCGTAGTCGAGGCTGGTGTTGACCAGCTCGAGGCGGCCCTGGGCCACCCTGAAGTTCCCGAGACCCATGAGCCTGACCTCCCCACGGGAGGCGTCCTGCCTGGTTAACCCAACCTCGTCGCCGCTGCACACGCGTATGGTCCTCCGCCTCTCGGGCCTGTCTGGGTGGTAGGGTATCTCGGCCTCGAGGCACCCCCCGCCGGCCTCCACCTCGAGCCAGACCGGGTCCTCCACGAACATCACCCTGTCGGCGGCGGCGTCCAGGAGCTTCCTGTTCACCGCGGCGAGGTTGCTCCAGCTGAGCGTGGCGTCGCCCGGCTTGACCCCCACCTCCAGTATCACCCTCCTTATCGCCTCGGCCAGTATGCCCCTCCTCCTGAGCCCCGCTATCGTGCCGAAGCGCGGGTCGTCGTAGCCGAGGAACTTGCCGGGGTTCTCCTCCAGGAGCCTCCTGATCTTACTCTTACTCATGATGAAACCCTCCAGCTTCAGCCGGCCGAAGTGTATGAAGACTGGGGGCTCCCAGCCGAAGCACCTGTAGACGTAGAGCTGCTTCTCCGTGTTCACCTGGTGCTCCTTCCCGCGGAGGACGTGGGTCACCCCCATCAGGTGGTCGTCCACGCTCACGGCGAAGTTGTAGGTCGGCCAGACCCTGTAGCGGCTCCCCACAAGCGGGTGGGGGTAGCGCTCGGTGTCAATGATCCTGAGCGCCACCCAGTCCCTCACGCTGGGGTTGGGGTGGGACAGGTCGGTCTTCACCCTGACAACCGCCTCCCCCTCGCCGTACTCGCCGGCGAGCATGCGATCCCACTGCTCCAGCTGCCACTCCGGCTCCCGCTCCCTGGTATGGCACGCCCTGCCGGAGCGGAGGAGCTCCCTGGACTCCTCGCCGCAGAGGTCAACGTAGGCGCACCCCCTCTCCAGCATCCCCCTGGCGTGGCTGTAGAAGACCTCCATCCTGAGGCTCTGGATGTACTCCTCGTCCCACCTGACGCCCAGCCAGCGGAGGTCCTCCCGTATCAGGTCGTACGCCTCCCGTATCGGGGTCTTCGTCCTGGGGTCGGTGTCCTCGAAGCGCAGGACCATGCGGCCCCTGTACATGCGGGCGTACTCGTGGCTCAGTATGGCAGGCCTGGCGTTGCCTATGTGTATGACGAAGTCCGGGTTGGGGGCGAACCTCGTGACCACTCCCCCCTCCCTGGCGCCGGGCAGGGGGGGTAGCCCCCTCTCGGCGGCCCGCTCCTCGCGCCTCGGCTCCTCTAGGAGGTGCGGGTACCTCTCGCGGAGGAGCCTCTCCTGCTCGCGGGGGTCTAGGCTGTTCGCCCACTCCACAGCCTCCCGGGCGAGCCTAGCTATCTCCCTCGCCCTCGGCTTCAGCTCCGGGTGGTCCCCTAGTATCATGGACATGACGCTGCCAACGTTCGCCCTGCCGCCGTACTTGACCGCGTTCTTCAGGGCGTACCCCCTGACGAGTTCCCTGAGGTCGGCCGACAAGCTGGCGGCACCCCCGAGGGGGGCGGCGGGCACCCCGGGATAAAGAGCTGGCGCGCCCGCCGCCCGGCTAACCCCCCGGCTCGGGCTCGAGCTCCTCCACGTCCGCGGGGCTGGCTATGAGGTAGGCGTACCTCTCGTGGGGCGCCCCGGCATCCCACGCTATGTAGACTACCACCCCCTCAACCCCAGCCCTCACGGTCCTCGTGTCGCCGCGGCCGGTCACAACGTAGGCGAGGACGTTCCTGGCCCTCACCCTCGAGCCCTCGCGCGCCACCAGGTTGACGTGCCTCCCCGCGGCCTCCACGAGCATGACCGGGGTGCCGGCGCGGACGTAGAGCGCCCTACCCCCAGCCCAGGGGAGTACTACGGCGAAGTCCCTGGCCACCCTGGCCTCGACGGGGTCGAATACCACCCCCCAGCCGGCCTCGTAGGGCGCCAGCCCCAGGGCCACGCCGCCCGGCGGGGGGCTGCGGGTGAGCCTGTAGGCCCGCCTCTCCAGGTCTACTACCATGTACTCCCCCGACCCGCGGCCACGTATGTAGAGCCGGGGGAACTCGTAGTCGCTCGGCTTGAAGGTGTGGTTGAGGGACAAAACTACCTCTCCCTCTCAACCGAGAATAGCGCGAGCTCGCGCAGGGCCTCCGCCGCCGTGGAGTCGTCGACGGGGAGGTCGTCGAGCAGCCTCTGCGCGTTCTCCGCCATCTCCCTGGCCAGCCCCATGGCGTACTCCACAGCCCCGCTCTCCCGTATGAGCTCCGCGGCCTCGGCGAGCTCCTCCTCGCTGGCTGCCGGGTTGCCGAGTATGGACCTCAGCCTCTCGGCCCTCTCGCGGGGCAGCGCCTGGAGGGCGTGTAGGACCAGGATGGTCTTCTTCCCCCTCCTGAGGTCGCTGTAGACCGGCTTCCCGGTCTTCGCCGGGTCACCGTAGACCCCGAGGTAGTCGTCCCTTATCTGGAAGGCGACCCCCACCAGCCTGCCGTACTGCCTGGCCGCCTCGACGTAACCCTCGTCGCCCATGGCAGCCAGGCTCCCCAGGGCCGCCGAGGCCTCGATGAGGGCCCCCGTCTTCAGGTAGATCATGTCGAGGTAGTCCTTGACAGTGACGTCCCACCTCCCCTCGAAGGCCATATCCAGGGCCTGACCCTCTGAGACCCTCTTGGCCGCCCAGGCCAGCACGCCGGCCGCCTTGGCTACGACCTCCGGCTCGAGCCCGTACTCCAGCCCCCTGTAGACCGCCCGGAAGGCCTCAGCGTGGAGTAGGTCCCCGGCGAGTATCGCCATGTCCCGCCCGTAGACCACGTGGGTGGTTGGCACCCCCCTCCGGGTCTCGTCCTCGTCCATTATGTCATCGTGTATCAGTGTGAAGTTGTGGAATAGCTCCACGGCGGCCGCCAGGGGGACCGCGCGGTGCTCGGACTCGACGCCGCCGAGGGCCCTGGCGAAGAGCAACACAACCGCGGGCCTCAGCCTCTTACCTCCAGCCCTTATGAGGTGGAGCCCGGCGGCGTAGAGCTGCTCTGGCATCCCCCTGACGTGGTCCGATATGAAGGCGTCCACGGCCATGGCGTACCTGGAGAGGAACCTCGACAGCGTCGGGGGCAGGGGCACCACTACTACACCCGCCTCCCGAGGGCCGCGGCCCTCGCGATTTTAGCCCTAACAAGGTCGCCCCAGCTTATACCCCTCCAGGCCAGCTCGGCCGCCAGCCGGGGCCCGAGCACCGCCGGCCTGAGCATGAGGTCGACTGTGCTCCTCGCCCCGGCCAGGTAGGCGGCCACCCTAACCTGGTCTATCATGCCCCTCAGCAGCCTCTCGAGCGCCTCCTCGCCCCCGCGCAGGAGCGCCCTGAGGGCTGGCAGCGCCACCCCGGCTAGGTCGGCGCCCAGCACTATGGCTCTAGCCGCGTCTAGGCCGGTCCTCACCCCGCCGCTGGCTATCACGCACGCATCGGGGGCCGCCACCCTGGCCTCGGCCACCGCCACCGCGGTCGGGTTGCCCCAGTAGTCTGTGAAGCCGTCCGGCTCCACGGGCGGCCTGACGCCCCGCTCCTGGGCTCGGAGGACCTCGACCTTGACCCAGTTGGTGCCCCCCAGGCCGGAGACGTCGAAGCACTCGACCCCGAGGGCCCTGAGCTGGGCTACGGCCTCCCTGGAGAGGCCCGTGCCCGTCTCCTTGACTATCACCGGCACGTCGAGCCCGTCCACTATCTCCTTGATCGCCCTGAGGACGCCGCGGTAGTTGGTGTCCCCCTCAACCTGGAACGCCTCCTGCGCCGGGTTGAGGTGCACCGCGAGGGCGTCGGCCTCAACCATCTCGACCGCCCTCTCCGCCTCCCGGAGCCCGTAGCCCAGGGCCAGCTGGGGCGCCCCCAGGTTGGCGACCACCACGGTGGTGGGGGCCTCCTCCCTCACAACCCTGAACGTGTCCGCGACCTCGGGCCTCTCGATGGCCGCCCTCTGGCTGCCCACGCCTATCGCTATGCCGAGCCTCTCGGCCACCCTCGCCAGCGAGGCGTTGATGCCCCTCACCGCGGGGTGGCCGCCGGTCATGCCGGTTATCATGAGCGGAGCCCTCAGCCTCTTGCCGAATAGCTCGACTGACACGTCAACCTCGCCGAGGTCCAGCTCGGGGAGCGGCTGGTGGACTATCCTAACCTCCGAGAGGAGCGTGGGGTGCCGGGACTCCACGGGCCTCTCGAGCGTGACCCTTATGTGGTCGAGCTTCCTAGGCAGGGTACCCTCCTCCAAGACCCTACACCACTACCCTGGTCCCGACCGGCTCGCCCCGCAGCGCTTTAAGGATGAGCTGGCCCCCGACTATCCTCACCTCGACACCGCTGGCTGCAGCCCTGAAGGCCCACTCCAGCTTCCCCCTCAGGCCCCCGGTGACGTCGGCCGCGGCGGGCCCGCCGGCGTCGCCGAGCGCCGAGGCCGGGGACACCTCCTCCAGCACCTCCCCCCGGGGGCCTATGACTCCCGGCTTGTCTATGGCGAACAAGACGCAGTCGGCCCCGAGGCTGAGGGCGGCCTCCACCACGAGCTGGTCCCCGCTGACTATGAGCGTCCGGCCGCCGCAGGGGATGGCGTCCCCGTAGGTCGTGGGGGTGAGCCCCTCCCCCAGGTCGGCCTCTAGGGGCTTGTAGCTGCAGGGGCCGCAGCCGCAGAGCGTGTGGGCCGGGTGCACGCTCGCCGGCAGCCCCGCGCCTATCAGGGCCTCGGCGACCGCCGTCGCGAGGCGTAGCATCGCGTGCTGCACCCTGGCGGCGGCGCTGGCTGGGAGCTCTGGCGAGCCCAGCTCGGCGCGGAGCCTCTCGACCTCGGCGTGCCCGAAGCTGCCGCCCCCGTGCACGAGCACGAGCCTACCCCCACGCTGGCGGTGGGCCGCCAGCTGGCTAGCGGCGCCCCTGAGTGAGCCCCAGTCTATCGTGTAGGGCCTGCTCTTCACCGTCACGAGGCTCCCGCCCAGCTTCACGGCCGCCAGCCCGCAGGGCCGCCCGGCCATTCATGCCTCACCCCTGCAGTGCTCCTCGAACACCCCGGGGAGCCCGGGGGAGAGTATGCAGTCCTCCCCCGGCGGCGTGGCGCCCCAGAGGAGTAGGGCCATCGCCTCGTCGACTGGCTTGTAGGTCCACACGGCCTCCAGGGGGTCCTCCCCATCCCGGATCCTGACGGCTGCCGAGAGGGTCGCCACGCCAGCCAGGCGGATTATCGCCGAGTAGACGTCGCCCCCGAGCCTGCCCCTCTCCACCCTCGGCCTGGCGGGCGGCCTGGGGGAGCGGAACCGCAGCCCAGCACCCCCCTCAGCTATGTCGCCGTGGTCCTCGTCGTTCCTCCAGGCGACCACCCTCCCCGTGGCCGCCGAGTAGCGGAGGGCGTCCATCACGCCAGCCCAGCCGGCTATCCCCGTGTAGTCGAAGGGGTCGGCCAGCCTCGCTATCTCCACTATCTCACCGCTAGTCATCACGTCCCCGTGCCTCCTGGCCAGGGCGTGGAGGAGGGCGACGGTGGCTGCGGCGTAGAGGCCCGCGGGGCCGGGGCGGCCGTGGACCGCCTCCAGGTCTAGGCTGGCGCAGAGCCTGGCCGAGAGGCCCTCGGAGAGCCTGGCCCAGAAGCCCCGGAGGGCCCCGCTGGCCCCGCCCGGGAGGGGGGGCGCTTCGACGGCGGGCTCGCCGCACTCCTCGATGCTAACGCTGACGACGGCCCGCGCCGTCGGGGCGGCTATGAGGGGGTTCTCGGCGTCCGGCACTGGGACGCCGGAGATGACCGCTGGTATGCTGATGGCTAGCCTCACAGGTCCCTCCCGGGGGGCTGGCTGGGCGGCGCGGCGGGTCTATAGTGTTCGCCGCGGCGAGGCTGGGGGCTAGCCTTGGGCCTCGGGGGCTGGCACCCTGACGGCGGCGTAGCCGACGACCCAGCTCCTCTCGCCGGTCACGTCGCCGCTTGTGGCGTACCTGAGCACCTCCGCCTCCCTGACGCCCTCCATCCTCGCCAGGTACAGGAGCGCCGCCACGGGGCCCGGGCCGCACATTGTTATGTTGTACTTCTCGACCACCGCCATGAGCGCCTCTGGGTCCACCCTGCGTATGGCGTCTAGCGCTATGGAGTCCTTCCTCGCGGCCGACTCGTGGGGCTCGTAGTGTGTGAAGTCGCTGCTCGCTATGAACACCACGTCCCTCCCAGTCTCCTCCACGGCCCTCTTAAGGGCCCTGGCCAGGTCCTCTGCGACCTCTAGGGTCTGGTGGAGTATCACGATGGGGACGATCCTCACCTTCGACCCGAAGAGGTACTGGAGGAAGGGTACCTGGACCTCAACGCTGTGCTCGTAGGCGTGCGCCCTCTCGTCGGGGTCGAGGAACCTGCTGTTCTCTATCATCGCCCTCGCCAGCTCGGAGTCTATCTCCACCTCGCCCAGTGGCGTCTCCCAGACTCCCTCCTTGTAGACGCTGATTAGGCTGCCGGCGCCCGTGTGGTTGGGCCCGGCTATGACCACGGTCTCGGGCGCCCCCTCCACTGCGAGCCTGTAGTAGACGTGGGCCGCCACGGGCCCGCTGTACATGTACCCCGCGTGGGGCGCCACGAACCCCAGGCTGAGCCTCCTCCTCGACCCTGAGACCTCCGGCAGCCTGCCCGGCCCGAGGGGGTGCCTGAACGCCCACTCGATCATAGACCTGAGCTCCCCCGGCTCGGCCGGGTAGAAGTAGCCTGCAACCGCTGGCCTCCTGCGGCTGGCCGCGAGCAAGTCTCTCCCCCCGCTCCTAGCCTGGGCTGGCGCGGCTACACTGCGTACTACCAGAATGCGGGCTCCGCCCGATAAGCTCTTCGCCCCCATGCCCGCGGGGCTAGCGGCGGGGCCGCTCCCCTATCAGGGCCCAGTAGCGCCTGTCGCCCACTATCTCCCTGTGCTCCCTCTCAACCTTCGCCAGCAGGCCCCGCGCCCTCCTCCTTATGAAGCCCGCCATGAACCCGGCCATGTCGGGCTTCCCGGGCTCCGGCGGCAGGAAGGCCCTGCCGACGCTCGCCATCGAGAGCACCACGGCGCCTACCACGCCCTCGTCGACGCCCTCGAGCTCCCCCGCGCCCCAGCCCGAGTACCAGAGGTGCCTCACGACTGCGACGCTGAGGGCCCTCGCGATCCTCTCCCTCTCCCTAGCGTAGAGCCCCGGCAGGCTGGCCTGGAGCCTCTCCCGGGCCTCTCCGGGGGCTAGGGCTGCCCAGGCCAGCCTGAGCGCTGGCTTTAGGAAGCTCTCGTCGAGCATGGGCTCGAGGCCCCGGTGGGCCAGGGCGACGCTGCTGGCGAAGGCGCTGTAGAGCACGCTGGTGGCGAAGGCCTCCTCGAGCCCGCCGCCCCGCGGGGGCGCCCGGCCCTCAAGTATTGCAGCGGCCTCCCCGGGCTCGAGGGGGTCCATCGCCAGGGGCTCCCCCTCCGGCGAGACTAGGAGCGGGACGCTCCACGGGAACACCCCGCCGAGGGGCCTGGGGGTGTAGAGGACCTCAAGGTCCACCCTCGATAGGAGCCCCCTCCCCTCGAGGCCCACCACTAGCCTGTAACTGGTAGGGCACAGGGGGTGTATTACCAGCACGTGCCTGCCGCTCGAGCCCAAACCGGCGCACCAGCCC
>JALSQL010000101.1 GCA_026985435.1 Acidilobaceae archaeon | reverse complement strand
TTCCTGGAGGCGTCCTCCTCCACAGCTATGGTCTCTATGCTGTACTCCCGCCCGGAGACCCTGATCGAGCCGCCGAGGGCCACTATGGCCGTCCTCTGGAAGCCGCTCGTGTTGCTCCCGTCTATCACTATCTTCCTCATCACGTGGACCTCGTCGACCACCCAGGAGCCGAGGGCCTTCGCTACAGCCATCGCTATCACGACCGCCTCCCTGTTGATGGGGTGAGGCGGCTCCTCGTCGGCCTCCACGAGGCAGGAGTGGTGGTGGGGCGCCTCGTACTCGTAGACCCGCCCCTTCCTCCACTCGAAGAGCGCCGCCACGTCCACCTCGCCCAGCTCGCTCCTCGTCGGCCTCAGCCTCCTCTGGAAGGTGTCGTGCTCCTCGTCGCTCAGCTCGGCGGGGCAGCCGCAGAAGAGCTTCGTCCTAGTGGCCAGCTGCTGGTGTATCTCGAGGCCCACGGTGAGGCCTATCGCCTCGTAGTCCAGCCTAGGCGGGGCCATGGTACCACCTCGGGTAGAGCCTCAGGCTGTGCCTGGCCGAGATCTCCCCGGCGAGGGGGGTGAGCATCAGGCGCCTCACCTCCCCCAGGTCCCTCGTGCGGTGGAGCACCCAGGAGAGCTTCACGTACGCCGTCTCGGGGGTCATGTCTTCAGCGGGGATCACTCCGGCGCGGAGCATCCTCCTCCCCGTGCTGTACACGTTAAGGTTCACCCTGCCGAAGAGCGTCTGGCTGGCCACTACGACGGGTATCCCCTCCTCGACCGCCCTCTCTATCGTGGGTATCAGCCTGTTGGCCACGTGGCCGAAGCCCGTGCCCTCAACGACTATCCCGTGGTACCCCCGGTCTATGAGGGCCTCCAGCACCTCACCCTCCATGCCGGGGTAGAACTTCACGAGCGCCACCCTGGGGTCGAACCCGTTCTCGAGCCTCAGGTCCTCCGCCCCCCTCCTCCTATGGTTGGGGTCTAGCACCTCCACCTCCCCGGTCTCGGGCCACACTCGTGCCAGGGGGGTGGCGTTAACCGACTGGAAGGCGTCCCTCCTGCTCGTGTGCATCTTCCTAGCCCTCGTGCCCCTGTGGGCCAGGGCGTAGGTGTCCCCCGTCTCCCCGTGCATCACCACCACGACCTCGGCGAAGGGCGCCCTCGCGGCAACAAGCACCGAGGCGGTCAGGTTGAACGCCGCGTCGCTCGAGGGCCTGTCGCTGCTCCTCTGGGCGCCGGTCAGCGCTATGGGCACCGGGAGGCCGGCGTGGAAGGCGAAGGATAGGGCGGCGGCGGTGTAGTGCATCGTGTCGGTCCCATGCGCTATCACCACCCCCTCGTAGCCCCTCTCGATCGCCCTCGCGGCCTCCTCGGCTATCCTCTCCCAGTGCTGGGGCGTCATGTCCTCGCTGAATATGCTGAAGACCTCCTCCGCCTCTATCCTGGCGTAGCGGAGCACCTCCGGGACGGCCTGCACGATCTCGTCGGCGTCCAGGTACGGGTTCACCGCGCCGGTCTCGTAGTCTATCCTACTCGCTATCGTGCCCCCAGTACCGAGCACGAGGACCCTCTCCCGGGGCAGCCTCTCGGGCGGCTCAGCCAGCGGCGCCGGCGCCCCCGGCTCGCCGCCCCGGGAGGCCCTCTCGACGACCCTGACCCTAGTCTCGGGAGTCACGGCCACCCCTATGTTGTAGCCGTTCGGCAGCTTCAGCACGAGTATGGGCCTCGGCTCGATCTCGTAGCGCGGCATGAGCATGCCCCTAACCCTCGGGGCCCCCGGCTTCTCGACCTCCACGATATCCCCCGGCCTGGCCCCCGACTCCCTGACCTTCTCGGCGGCCAGGCCGACGTAGCCCCAAGCCTCCTCCGGGGCCAGCCCTGGGCACCTCCCCGAGGGGGAGCGGCCGGGTGGGCTATCTAAGCTCTAAGCGCCGCCCCCGGGGGGCTGGCCCCCGCCGCGGCGGGGGGTGGACTCGACGAGGAGGTGGGCTAGGGCGGCCACTATCTCCTCGACGGTGACCACGCCTATGTACCTGCCCCTCTCGTCGACTACAACCACGAAGTCCGTGCCAGCGCTTATCATGCGCTCGAGCGCCTCCTCCACCGTGCTGTCGGGGCGGAGCGCCGGGGCGACCCGCAGCGGGAGGCTCCACACCGGCAGGTTGGGGTTGGCCCCGCTCCTCTCGACGGCGTACTCTATATCGTCGGGGGTGACGATGCCCCGGAAGACGCCCTCGCCCGTCACCACCGGGACTATCCTCTGCTTGTTGGCCTCCATGACCTCTATCACCCTGGCTATCGGGGCGTCCGCGCTGACGGCGACGTAGCTCCTGTCCACCAGGGCCGAGAGGGGTATGGTGGCCTCCATCCTAGCCTGCTTAACCAGGGCCAGGAGCCCCTCGGCGTCCACTACCTCCCTCGAGGGCCTGGTGTCGAGCTGGCTCACGTATATCGAGGTGGGCCCTGTGAGCTCCCGGGCTATTATGCCGGCAAGCAGGCTGGGGACTATGAAGAGGTAGTTCCTGCCCATCTCGGCCACCATCACGCTAGTCGCCAGGGGCACCTTGGCGGCCGCCGCGAAGAAGGAGGCCATGCCGAGGTAGGCGTAGACCCTCGCCGGGAGGGGGGCCAGCCCCGGGGCCCCCCAGGCCGCCAGGGCGTAGTAGGAGAGCCCAACGAGGCTGCCGGCGAGGAGGCCGGGGGCGAACACTCCCCCGCTCCCGCCGCTGCCTATGGAGAGGCTGGTCGCCACTATCTTGAGCACCGCCCCGGCGAGGAGCACGACAGCCACCCAGAGCCCGGCCTCCCCGAGGGGGAGCCCCCTGATGCTGTGGCCCCTCAGGGCCTCGGCGAGGACACCCCGGCCGCTGCCGGCAACGTAGGGGGCCACCACGACTATCGCGGCCGCGCCGAGGGCGCCCAGAACGGGCCTCAGCTCCCTGGGCAGGCCCCGGGCCTCGAGGCCCTTGAAGAACCGCTCGGACCTCCTGAATAGGGTGGCGTAGAGCCAGCTGAAGGGGGCGACGTAGACCCCTAGGATCACGTAGCTCGCCACGGCGCCGGGTGTGAAGAGTGCGTGGACGTCCGCGGTCAGGCTCGGCAGGGGGCTCCTATAGTGGAAGAGCGGCGCTGATATGGCGTAGGAGGTGACGCTGGCTATGAAGGCTGGCATGAACGCCTGAACCTCCAGGTCCCTCTTGTAGAGGACCTCCACGGCGAAGAACGCGCTCCCTAGGGGCGCCTGGAAGAGCATCGAGAGGGCGGCCGCCATGCCGGAGACGAGCGCCACCCGGCGGTCCTCGAAGCTTAGGCGTAGCCACTGGGCGAGGCTAGACCCCACACCGGCCCCCATCTGGACGCTGGGCCCCTCGACGCCCCCGCTCCCGCCGCTCCCCACGAGGAGGGCCGAGGCGAGCGCCTTCACCACTGGCGTCCTGAAGGGTATCAGGGCCGCCCTCCTGTGGAAGGCCCTCACCGCCGCGTCGGTGCCGTGGCCCTCGGCCTCGGGAGCTAGCCTGTAGACTATGATGGAGCTCACAGCGGCGCCGAGAAGCATGACGACAGGCGTGAGCGCTGGCAGCCTCTCCTGGAGGGCCAGCACAGCCCCCAGGTCGGCCTCCCCGGGGGCCGCCTGGAGGCCCAGCAGCCTCGCCGACCCCTGTACGACCAGCGAGAGGAGCCAGTAGAACCCGTAGGCGAACAGGCCTGCGACCGCGCCGACCAGCGCCCCTAGCACGAGCCACTTCTCAGCGTAGGCGAGCTTCATCAGCCTCGCCGTTACCCGACGCCTCGACGCCAACCCGCCGGCCCCTCCGGAGAGCTCTCAGCGCCACCGCTGGCCCCTGGTAGGGTTAAGTAGGTGGAGGCCCTGGGGCACGATAAACCGGCGGGCAGGGCTAACTAGGGGCTACGGGGGAAACACCGCCGAGGAGGGGGCTAGGGCGGCGCTACCTCCCGGCCTGGGCGGCCTGGAGGATGCGGCGCTGGAACTTGGCCCTGTTCTTCAGCCTGGGGGGCAGGCCCTTCTTGGGCTTGGGGGGTATCTTGGGCGTCTGCTTCCTCACCTTCCCCGCCTTCGTCATAGACCCGTGGGTTGGCATGCCTACCGCACCCGGGGTCACGCTGGGGGCGCCTGGGGGTTTAAATGCTGCCTCCATGCGGGGCGCCGGGAGCATATTAGGGGTCGAGCCTGCCCCGAGCGGTGCGCGGGGATGAGGAGTATGGGTGAGGCGCCCGACCGGGTCTACGTGGCCGACACGATATTCGCCTCGGTGGCGGTCGACGGGCGGGGCGAGGTTGTAGCGTACGAGCTCGCCCCGAGGAGCGTCGACGAGGCCGTCGAGGAGGCGCTGAAGCTAGAGAGGGGCGAGGCCAACTCCCAGCTGCAGAGGCTGGCCTCCAAGCTGAGGGAGATGGGCGTCTCCAGGGTGGTAGTGGAGGACGACGAGGAGGCCAGGAGCCTCTCGAGGCTGGGGCTCGACGCCGAGGTCGAGCCCGCCCCCGAGCCCGTCCTCCGCGTGAGGGAGGGGATGGTGGACCTGGCCGTCAGGCTGGGCTTCGCCGGCAGCGGGGAGGAGTTCCTCCGGTGGCTCTTCGAGGCCGAGCTGGAGTATACTAGGAGGAAGCTGAGGGGGGCGGCGCAGAAGAGGGACCTGCTGGCCGCCCAGGCGATCAGGGCTATAGACGATATAGACAAGACCGTGAACCTGTTCGTGGCCCGCCTGAGGGAGTGGTATAGCATACACTTCCCAGAGCTAAACGACCTGGTCAAGGACCACGAGATGTACGCTAAGATCGTGGCCGAGCTGGGTAGGAGGGACGAGATAACCGCTGAGCGCCTGGTCAAGCTGGGCTTCAGCGAGGAGAGGGCGAGGCAGATAGAGAAGGCCGCCAGGGAGAGCATAGGGGCGGACCTCAGCGACTTCGACATAGAGGCGGTGCAGACCCTAGCCGGGATCATAACCGACCTCTACGCCCTCCGCAGGAGGCTCGCCGACTACATAGAGGCCGTGATGAAGGAGGTGGCACCCAACATAACGGCCCTCGTCGGCCCGCTCCTGGGGGCCAGGCTCATAAGCCTCGCCGGCGGCCTGGAGAGGCTCGCCAGGCTCCCCGCCAGCACGATACAGGTGCTCGGGGCGGAGAAGGCGCTCTTCAGGGCGCTCCGCACCGGCGGCAAGCCGCCCAAGCACGGCGTGATCTTCCAGTTCCCATACATACACAGGAGCCCCAAGTGGCAGAGGGGCAAGATAGCCAGGGCGCTCGCGGCGAAGCTCGCGATAGCGGCGAAGGTGGACGCCTTCACCGGGAGGTACATAGGCGACAAGCTCCGCGAGGAGCTGATGAGGAGGATAGAGGAGATCAAGAGGATATACGCCAAGCCCCCGAAGAGGAGGAGGGAGGAGAGGCCAGCCCAGCCCCCGAGGAGGCCCCCCAGGCACCGCGGGAGGCCCAGGCCGAGGGGCCGGGGCCGCGGCGGCAGGGGCCGCGGTGGGAGGCGCTAGCGTGGGGGTGGCAGGCTGTGGCTCTGGAGGTTGTGAGGATAGAGGAGCACCCCAAGTGGCGCGGCGTCTACGTGGTCGAGCTCGACGACGGTAGCTTGAGGATAGCCACGAAGAACCTCGTGCCCGGCCAGAGGGTGTACGGGGAGAGGCTCTACCACTACCAGGGCGAGGAGTATAGGGAGTGGAACGCCTACAGGAGCAAGCTCGCCGCCGCCCTCCTCAAGGGCCTGGCCGAGCTGCCCGTGGGGAGGGGGGACCGCCTGCTCTACCTCGGCATAGCCAGCGGCACGACCGCCAGCCACGTGAGCGACATAGTGGGCTGGGAGGGGAGGATATACGGGGTCGAGTTCGCCCCGAGGGTGATGAGGGACCTCCTCCTAGTCGTGGCGGAGAGGAGGAACATCTACCCCATACTCGGCGACGCCAGGTTCCCGGAGAAGTACCGCCACCTAGTCGAGGGGGTGGACGGCCTCTACAGCGACGTCGCCCAGCCCGAGCAGGCCGCCATAGTGGTGAGGAACGCCAGGTTCTTCCTCAGGGACGGGGGCTACCTGCTGCTCGCGATAAAGGCTAGGAGCATAGACGTCACACTAGAGCCCAGCGAGGTCTACAGGAGGGAGATCGAGACCCTCCGCAGCGGCGGCTTCGAGATAGTCGACGTGGTACACCTAGACCCCTTCGACAGGGACCACGCCATGATATACGCCCGCTACCACCGCTAGCAGGGGCACCACGCCCATGCAGGCCGGCCCAACGGGTAGGAGGGCCCGCGACGCCCTCGTGAAGAGGTACCAGGCAGACCTGGGCAGGATAAGGGCCAGCCAGGCAGCAGAGAAGCCCACGCTCCGAGAGCTGCTAGAGCGCAGCCCCCCCACCATACTCCTCCAAGACGGCACCCGCCACGAGGTAGACCAGGCCCAGCTCCAAACACTCGCAAAGGCCATACCCCGCTACCTATGGGGAGAGGTCAGGCTACCCTTCCAGGTCACACTAACAAGATACGACGACGGAACCAGAGTCTACCTAGTCGTGGGAGACAAATGGCAGAGGAGAGCAATCCAACTACTACTCCACGGCACCCTAACACCCAGCGGCGCCGAGAAACTAGAACCAGAAGAATACAGGAGACTCCTACGCCTCATAGGAAGCCTAGTCTTCACAATACTCAACCCCTAAACCACTTATTATAATCTCTATTATAATCCGATAGCCGATCCCCTTTGCAATTCCCTTTTGTAGGTATCCGTCGTCACCATACTGGGTGGTTGTCAGGGCGGACGGCTTGTAATTCCCTTTTGTGAGTATCACCGGCACCCACAAGTATAGCATTGACCCGTCGAGGATAGACTTGTAATTCCCTTTTGTGAGTATCCGCCCGCGCCTGCTTGGCCCTAGTTTTCCCATTTTCCCGTCTTGTAATTCCCTTTTGTGAGTATCCCCATAGAGCTCGGCAGGGTGCTGCACGAGGTGATAGCCCTTGTAATTCCCTTTTGTGGGTATCCATGATAGTAATGACCCTGGCATTTGTAGACTGGTGTACCAAACTTGCAATTCCCTTTTGTGGGTATCCCTGGAGGCTAGTCCCGAGGCGCCACGAGCCGCCACTTGCAATTCCCTTTTGTGGGTATCTGTATGGGTTGCGCGGGCTCTTACGCCCTCCTGTGTGTGTCGTGTGTTGTGTTGGGGGTTGTCGTTATTTATGTTTTCCTGGGGGGCTGGGTGTGTGGGATCGCGCGGTTGTTTAAATGGGCGTTCTGGGCTCTTGGCGTGTTTCCATCGCCTCCATGCCGGGTGTTGGAGCCCCCCATGGGGGCGCCTACGATCGTGTTGAGCGCCTCGGGCCCTGCGCGAGATTCTCAATGGAGGGGCGGGGTATATAGGGGGCTTGGCTGCTAGCCAAACACACCTACGAACGCCTAGAGCAACACCACCATGCAGCGTTAACTTTCGGTGAAACGGGAACACAAAAGACGAGAAGAGAAACCATGACTGAAAGCGAACATAAGCAGCAAGCGCCAAGTACACGCTCCCCAGCCGACATATATCCCCAGCCAGAAAGATTTCCATCCACCCCCCTAGGCGGGGGCCGCCCGGGCTAGGGGCTCGCCCCTGAGGGCTCCTGGGGTGAGTAGTGGTAGGGTTGAGGCTGCTAGTACGAGTAGCGGGCCTGGTATGGGGGTGCCTGCTATTGTTAGCGCTGCGGGGGCTAGGGGGCCTTTGGGGCCGTGGAGCGCTATGAGGGCGGCGTCCACCGCCAGCCCCAGGGCTAGGCTGGCCCAGGCTGTGGCGGCTGGCAGCCTCCTGGCCGTGGCGAGTGCCGCTATCGTTGGGGGTGCTAGGGGGAGTAGTAGGGCGCTCGAGGTGACGGCTAGGGCTACTATGTAGCTGGCCCTGGCCCACGCCACCGCCGCCATGGCGGCGGCGACCGCTATCGCCGCCAGCTGGCCCGCCCGCCTCCTGCCCCCGGCTAGGTCCTGCTCCGTGGTGCTGGCTAGGGTGAGTAGTATGCTGTCGGCTGTCGAGACGGCTGCTGCCACGATGCTCGTGAAGACTAGGGAGGCCAGGGCGGGGCCTGCTATGGATATGAGCTGGGGTGTGACCTCGTCGGCGCCCTGCGGGTTTAGGGGGAGCAGGCCGAGCTCCGCCCCGGCCCGGGCTAGGAGGCCTGTCAGGGTCACCACCACCGTGTAGAGTATGCCGAAGAACCCGAACCCCCTGACCATCGCCGCGAGGGCCCGCTCGTCCCTGGGCATGTAGAGCCTCTGCACGACCTGGGGGTTGGTGACGGCGAAGAATATCCAGGGCGTTATGAAGGCTAGGAACTTGGCGGGCGGCCAGGCGGGCTCCAGGCCCAGGAGGCCCCTCGAGGAGAGGGCGCTGGTCACCCCGCCCCAGCCGGCGGGCGCCACCCTGGCGGCTGTCCAGGCTAGCAGGCCGAGGGAGGCCGCGAGCATTAGGAGGCCCTGGAGGGCGTCGGTGGCGGCGACGCTCCATATGCCGGCCACCAGGCTCCATGCGAGCATGACGGCCAGGGCTAGGAGCACGCCGGCCCTGTAGTAGGCCTCGGAGCCCCCGGCCAGGCCGGCGACGGCCTCCCCTATGCCCTTAAGCTGCCCGGCTGCGTAGGGTATGAGCGCTACTAGGTAGAGGGCTGCGGCGGCCGCCGCGAGGGCCCTGCTGCCGTAGAGGTCGGCCAGCATGCCGCTCGGGGTGAGCCACCCGCGCTCCCTCGAGAGCCTCCACGCCCTCCTGGCGAGCCAGGCTAGGAGCGCCATGGTTGCGACGAAGTAGGATAGCTCGAAGCCGGCGGCCCCCACGCCGGTTAGGTAGGAGAAGCCGACTAGGCCCACTATCATGAAGGAGCTGTATGTTGTAGCGGCGTATGTCATGGCCGCCAGGAAGCCGCCCAGCCTGCCCCCGGCCGTGTAGTAGTCCCGGGCGCTCCACCGGGCCCCGAGGTAGCGGCGGGTCCAGAGGGCGAGCCCGGTGCCAGCCGCGAGGTAGGCGGCGAGGACCGCCAGGCTAGCGGCGAGCCTCGCCTCCACGCCTCCACACCCCCGTGGCCAGCCATGCGACCGTGTAGGAGGCGGCGGCGACCGCGGTGTAGTAGGCGTAGAGCGCCCAGCCCCCGAGGTGGAGAGGGTAGGGTAGGAGCATGGCCAGGGTCAGGGCGGCCCCAGCTAGGGCTGCGAGCCTCTCAACCGCCTCGGCGGCAGCCACGCCGGGACACCTTGGAGAACGGGTGTTCCCGCAGATTTAAAGCTCCACGCGCCCGCGGCTAGTACGCGGGTGCCCCAGGGCTTGGAAACCCCCGCGGGCCTCGACAGCGTGGACGCCGAGATCCTCAGGATGGTCGAGGAGTACGCCCCCACCACGCTCTCGGAGCTCGCCAGGACCGCCGGGTGGAGCAAG
>JALSQL010000100.1 GCA_026985435.1 Acidilobaceae archaeon | reverse complement strand
ACATCTCATCTAGAATCCCGCCGAGCTCCTCAACCATGCTGGCTATGCGGAGGGCGGCCTGGGTGCTGTTGACTATGAACTGCCCCTCGGCGAGGAGGTCTGGCGGGGGGTGGCGTGGCTCCTGGGCGCTGGCAGGGGCGGCTAGCGCTGGCGTGGCGGGCGCCGCTAGGAGTAGCGCTAGGAGCAGCGTGGCGGCCAGCCTCAGCGCCCCCGGCCTCGGTGCCTGCAAGAGGGAGCCCCCAGGTTGGGGTGGCGGGTTTCGCGGGATAAAAGGTGAGGCTGGAGGCTGGGGTGCTACCAGTAGGGGTAGGAGCCCTTGGGGATCTGGCTCCCCACCTCGCCGGCGATCTTTATGCTGGGCTTCACCGTGGGCTTGCCGGGCTCCCACTGGGCTGGGGTGACCTCGTCGGGGTGCTCCCTTATGTACTGGAGCGCCCTGATCTGGCGTATCAGCTCGTTCACGTTCCTGCCCATGCTAAGGTTCACGACCTCGAAGGCCTGTATGACGCCGTCTGGGTCTATGATGAACCTGCCCCTGTAGGCGACGCCCTCATCCTCCTTCAGCACGCCGTAGGCCCTGGCCACCTTGCCGGTGGGGTCGCTGCCCATGAGGAACTTGACCCTACCCTTCAGCAGGGGCTCCTGCTTCACCCACCCCCTGTGGTCGAAGACTGTGTCGGTGCTCACACTCAGCACCTCGACGCCGAGCTTCTTCAGCTCGTCGTAGGCGTGGCTCATGGCTGCGAGCTCGGTCGCGCAGACGAAAGTGAAGTCGGCCGGGTAGAAGCAGAGCACCAGCCACTTGCCCCTGAAGTCCGACAGCTTCACCTTCCTAACCTCGTCATTCACGGGGTCGTACGCCTCGATCTCGAAGTCCGGGGCCGGCATGCCGGGCTGCACGGCCACCCCTAACCACCCCCAGCAGGTCCGAAGCCAGTTCTACCTAGAAGCAAATATAAGCGTTAGCCCCTCGGGCGCAATAGCGGCCCCCCAGCTAAACCGTAAATCCAACCCAAGCCACGTTAACCAGGCACCAGCCAGCCCCCGCGGGCGGGGCCCGCTACCTCCTCGGCCTCAGGGTTAGCAGGTAGAGCGTCCTCCCCGGCCTATACCTGGGGCTCAGGGGTTCGACGCTCGCCTGGAGCCCGTGGGCCTCTGCGAGCCTCGCCAGCACCCGGTGCGTCGGGATGTACGCGCCCCCCAGGACGCTGTCGCCCACCGTGTACCACGCCTCCCACTCGAGCGCCTCGGCCAGGAGGGCCAGGTGGTCCTCCATAGCCTGGAAGTACTGGAGGAGGAACCTCCTATACCCCCGGGCCCTGCTGCCCCCAACCCTCGAGGCCAGCTCCACCAGCCACCCGTGGCGGGAGTATGGCTTCCAGCTCCTAGTCGCGGCCTCGCAGGCGGGGACCTGGAGGCTCCTAACCCAGCCGAGGTCCTCGCTGTCCCTCGCTATCCCGGCCCAGAGTAGCTCTAGCATAGTATGCCTGACGTAGTCGGTGTTGTTCGCGAACGGGGGGCTGGTCACGACGCCGCACACCCTGACAGGCATCCAGGAGGCCGAGTCGGCCATGAACACCTCCACGGGCGCGCAGTACCTCCTAGCCTCCAGCTCCCCCACCGCCCTCATGAGGAGCCTGGAGTACTCCGAGTAGACGTCCCCACCCTCCGGGGGCGCCCGACCGAACCTGGGGGCCGGGCTCCGCCTGAGCCTACTCCACCTATACGCCACCCTAGCCAGCACCGCGAGGAGCAGCGGCCTCCACTCGTCGGGGGCCCCCTCGGCTAGGGCCCGGAGCCTCCCTAGGGCCTCGAGGGCCCCGCGGTCGTGGTACTCCGAGAGCCTGGGTGAGGGGATCACGGGCTCCAGCTGCCGGGCCTCGAGGGGGGCCCGCTCCGCCCAGCCCCGGAGGGCTCGCCAGTCGAGCCTGGTGGTCTTAGCCTTCACGAGCACGAGGCTCCAGGGGTTAGAGTCGGCGCCGGCGAATGGCATACACCTATCCTGAGAGTAGACCGCCACCACCCCGCTGCCCACGAAGGGGTCGTAGACCAGCCTGCACCCGGCCTCCTCGGCGCGGTCCATGAACGAGGCCAGCAGGCTAGGTGTGAGCCCGTGCTCCGTGTAGACGCCGATGGACCTGTGTGAGGGGATCGCCCTCCACGGGTTCCCACGCCCTCCACCAGGCTCGGCCAAGCCCCCGCACCGCCTCCATGGCGTGTCCCCACAGGCAAGATAAGGGGGGCTACTCCACCCTA
>JALSQL010000099.1 GCA_026985435.1 Acidilobaceae archaeon | reverse complement strand
GGCCGCCCTGCGCAGGTTGTCGAGGGCCCTCCTCCACCTCTGCTGGTTCCTGCTCTCCCTGACCCACCTGACCCTCCTCTTCTGCCTCTCCTCGACCTCCTCCTGGTCGAACTCGAGTAGGGGCACGTTCCTCACCTCGTCCACGTCCTCCTCGACGAATATGTTCACTCCCACTATGAACTTCCTACCCTCCTCCACGTCCCTCTGGAACTTGTAGCTGGTCTCCGTTATCTCCCGCTGCGGGAACCCCTTCTTGACGGCCTCCAGCATGCCGCCCATCCTCTCTATCCTGTCTATGTAGCGCCACGCCCTCTCCTCTATCTCGTCGGTGAGCCACTCCACGTAGTAGCTGCCGCCGCAGGGGTCTATGGTGTCGGCCACCCCGGTCTCGTAGGCTAGTATCTGCTGGGTTCGGAGCGCTATCTTGGCGGCGAACTCGCTCGGCACCCTGAAGGGCTCGTCGAAGCTGTTCGTGTGGAGGCTCTGGGTGCCCCCCAGCACCGCCGCTAGGGCCTCGTAGGCGGTCCTCACAATGTTAAGCCAGGGCTGCTGGGCCGTGAGGCTGACCCCCGCCGTCTGGGTGTGGAACCTCATCCACCAGCTCCTAGGCTTCTTGGCGCCGAACCACTCCCTCATTATCCGGGCCCACATCCTCCTCGCAGCGCGGAACTTCGCTATCTCCTCGAAGAAGTTTATGTGGCTGTCCCAGAAGAAGCTCAGCCTCGGGGCGAACTCGTCCACGTCGAGCCCCCTGGCTATCAGCTGCCTCACATACTCTATGCCGTCAGCTATCGTGAAGGCGACCTCCTGCACGGCGTCGCTCCCAGCCTCCCTTATGTGGTAGCCGCTTATGCTTATCGGGTTCCACTTCGGCAGGTTCCTGACGCTCCACTCTATGAGGTCCATCGCAACCTTGACGGCCGGCTCCGGGGGGAAGACGTAGCTCTTCTGCGCTATGAACTCCTTGAGCGGGTCATTCTGTGTGGTGCCCCCTATCCTCGTGTAGGGCACCCCCTGCTTCTCGGCGGTGGCGACGTAGAAGCTCAGGAGCACGGGGGCCGGGGGGTTTATCGTCATGTTCGTCGTGACCTCCCCCATGTTTATGCCGTCGAATATTATCTCCATATCCCTGAGGGTGGGCACGCTCACCCCCACTATGCCGACCTCCCCCTCGGCCATGGGGTCGTCCGGGTCTATGCCTATGAGGGTGGGGTAGTCGAAGGCCAGGCTGAGCCCCGTCTCCCCGTGCTCGATCAGGAACTTGAGCCTCTTGTTCGTCTCCTCGGGGCCGCCGTAGCCGCTGAACATCCTCATCGTCCAGATCCTGGCGCGGTACATGGTGGCGTGGATGCCCCTGGTGAAGGGGTACATGCCGGGGAACCCGAGCTTCTCCATGTAGTCGAAGTCCGCTAGGTCTGCCGGGGTGTAGAGCCTCCTAACCTCGATGTCGGAGAGGGTGGTGAACCTCTCCATCCGCTCGGGCAGCCTCTTAAGCCACTGGGGGACGACCTCCCTCTCCCACCTCTCCGCGGCGGACCTTATCTCCTCGACCGCCTCGGGGGAGTAGAGCTTAACCACGGGTACCACCCGCCGCGGCTCCAGGCGCGGGCCTGGGGCTTCCCAGTCCCGTGTCGGCCGACAGCGGTATTATCCACTATTAAATCCTGGAATCACCGGGGGCTAGAGGGTCCTGGAGGGGGAGTCCAGGTTGCCCGTCAGGGTCTACAGCCTCGCGCTCGGCCGCGAGGTGGAGGTGCCCGAGAGGCCTTCGAGGATAGTAAGCCTCTCCCCAGCCGTCACCGAGACGCTGTTCAGGATAGGGGCGGGGGACCGGGTGGTCGGGGTTAGCGTGTTCTGCTCCAAGCCGCCCGAGGCCTGCGGGAGGCCCCGGGTCGGCAGCTACTACAAGGTCGACTACAAGAGGCTCGACCCCCTCGAGCCCGACCTCATACTCACCACTACAGGCGCCCAGGCCAGGGTCGTCGAGGAGCTCGCTGAGAGGGGCTACACGGTCTACCCGGTGCCGCTGCCGACGAGCCTCTACGGGATACTCGACAACATAATAACAGTCGGGATAGTCGCCGGGGAGATACCAGGCGCCCGGCGCCTGGCCGGGGAGCTAGCCGGGAGGCTCCCGCCGCTGCGGGGCGCCCTCGACGGCGTCAGGGTTTACTATGAGATAGACCTTGGGGGCCCGGTCAGCGCCGGCGCGCACAGCTACATAGTGGACGCCCTAGAGTTCCTGGGGGCCGAGACGGTGTTCTCCCGGGATAGGGTGCCGTGGGTGATCAACCCAGACCCCCAGC
>JALSQL010000098.1 GCA_026985435.1 Acidilobaceae archaeon | reverse complement strand
CGTTGCCCGCATTTCCGAGGCCGGCCGGGGCCGGTGGCGTGTTGGGCCCTTAGCCGACCGCCGCTGGGGGGTGCGGCCGTTGGTGTTGCTCGCGACGGGCGACATCCACAGCCCTAGGTTCCTCCCGCTGCTCCGGGAAGCCCTGGCCGGGGCCGGGGAGGCGCCCTGCCTCCTGCTGCTCGCCGGGGACGTGGTCGACAGGGGCAGGGCGGAGATGGTGGAGCCGGTGGTTAGGCTCATAGAGCAGAGGCTCCCCGGCGTCCCCATAGCGGCGGTGTACGGGAACGAGGAGTACGAGGAGTCGAGGCCCGCCCTGCTCCGCCTCACCCGCGGCAGGGTGGCGTGGCTCGACGACGAGTACAGGGTGTGGGACTGCCCCTCCGGCAGCGTGGCCGTCGTGGGGACCACGGGCGCCCTGGATAGGCTTACGCGCTGGCAGAGGAGGCACAGGCCGGAGCTGGCCAGGGTGTACCGAGAGAGGCCGAGGGTGGTGGGGGAGCTCATCGGGAGGGCCAGGAGGGAGGCCGACAGGGTCGTGCTCCTCTCCCACTACGGCCTCGCCAGGGCGACCCTGAAGGGGGAGGACCCCAGGGTGTGGCCCGAGCTCTACAGCAGCGCCATGGAGCGCCTCCTAGCCAGGGCCAGGCCCGACGCCGCGGTGCACGGCCACGCCCACAGGGGGACGCCAAGGGCGGTGGTCGCGGGGGTGCCAGTGTATAACGTGGCCCTCCCCCTCAACAGGAGGCTCGTCGCCGTCAGGGCTAGGAGGGGGCTGGAGGGCTTCCTATAGCGCCCACCCGGGCCCGCCCTGGCGCCGCTATAGCGTCTCGTCCCACATTATCCCCCCGGCCAGGAGGCGGGCCACACCCTCGGCTACCCAGGGCCTCCCGCCCCTCAGGGGGTAGGCGTACGGCAGCTCGACCTCGACGGGGCCCATGGGGGTCTCAACCTCTATCCTGGGGGAGACCGCCAGCTCCACCTCGTCGAGGCTCCTCCCCCCGGCCACCTCCAGGGCAACCTTCACGGCGCCGTCTATGCTGAGCTGGTGGGGGCCCAGGTTCCTCTTGGCGGCCGAGGGGCACCTCCACGAGAGCAGCCTAGTCCTACCCCGGGGCGGGTGGTCCCCCATGATTCCCCCCACCAGGATGGCCCTGGCTAGGCTGGCCTCCCAGGGCTCCAGCCTCCTGGGGGCCGCCGGGTCTAGGAGTACGGTGTCGGGCCTGTCGAGGAGCCTGCAGGCGCTCCACCTCCAGACCCGCAGGCCCGCCGCCCGCAGAGTGGCGTAGACCGTGGGGTCGGAGGCGTTGGCGACCAGGAGCTCCGCCCCCGCCTCGGAGGCGGCCCTCGCGGCCTCGAGGTACTCCTCTAGCATCCACCTGCTGACGCCCTCCTCCATGTGCTCGACCACAACGATCAAGCCGGGGGCGCACCGCCCGCCAGGTGGAGGGGCAACACTTAAATATCAGACGCTGGCCACCCATCGGCGGCGCACCAGCAAGGGACGCCGGAGTAGAGGTGAGCGAGGATGGTCTGCGAGGGCGCACCCGAGGTTAGGATCGGTAGGAAGCCCGTGATGAACTACGTGCTAGCCATACTAACGACCCTCATGGAGCAGGGCAGCGGCAAGGTGGTGGTCAAGGCTAGGGGCCGGAACATCAGCAGGGCCGTGGACGCCGTCGAGATAGTGAGGAACAGGTTCGTCCAGAACATCAAGGTCGAGAGCTGCGTCACCGGCAGCCAGGAGATAACCGTCACCGACCCCAACACGGGCGAGCAGAGGACCAGGAGGGTCAGCAGCATCGAGATCTGCCTCTCGAAGGCCGAGTAACCCTGGGAGGGTGCACGCGGCCCCTCCTAAACTCTGCTACAGCAGCGCCGAGCACTTTTTGGGGTCCACACACCAGCCACTCAAGGGTAGCCCCAGCTCCTCCCGGAGCCCCAGCCAGGCCTGCTAGGGCGACGTTATAGACCCTCCCCCGCCGCGGGCTGGACGGGGTGGCCAGCGTGGCCGGCTGGGAGCCACCACTGGTGGAGCTGGCCCGGCGCCTCGGGCTGGGCAGGGAGAGGCTTGCGGGTATGATAGACGCGACGCTGCTCTCGCCCTCCGCGGGCCTGGGGGAGGCTAGGGCCCTCCTGGGGGATGTGAGGAGCCACGGGCTCTACTGCGCGATGCTGCCCCCATGGCACGCGCTGGAGCTGGCCGGGGAGGCTTCGAGGCTGGGCGTGAGGCTGTGCAGCGTCGCCGGGTTCCCCTACGGGTACTGTGGGGCTGACGCCAAGGCGTCGCTGGCCGGGAGGCTCGCTGGGGCTGGCGTGGAGGAGGTAGACGTTGT
>JALSQL010000097.1 GCA_026985435.1 Acidilobaceae archaeon | reverse complement strand
GTAGAACGCGGGGTTATGTATGAGCATACTACCGACACCGCCTCGCCTGCCCCCAGCCGCTCTAGGGACTCCCGGCACAGGCTGGTCAACCGGCAGTCAGCCTCTAGCGCGGCTATGCGGCGCGCTCCAAGCAGGGCCAGAGCCCCGGCCAGCCTGCAGGTTCCAGAGCCCAGATCAGCGTAGGTGGCGTCGACCCCACCAGCCTGGAGCGCTGCCTGGGCGACTCTCAGCGCGAGCTCCGCTGGGGTCGGATATTGCTCCAGCTCTGGGCTAGGGTCGGGTATCGGTGGAACCAGCCTCTCAAGGAGGGGGGCTAGCCGGCGTAGTGTCGGCATTTGGGGGCACCGCCTCCTCCCCCGTGCGGTCGGCCCGGCGTTTTATTGTCAGCCCCGCTTGTAGGCTCGCCCCGCCACGGTTGCGATAGGCAGCGGCTGGCTGGAGGCGCCCCAAGGCTGTTTCAAGTCTATGCGGCTTTTTAGTTGCATCTAGAGGCTCTTGGCGTCTGGGACTCTCAGGGCTATAGTTGCCGTGCTGACCGTGCAGGGGCTATTAGGCATGGAGCCCCACGGGCATAGTAGTGGCCGCGGGGCTCCGAGGCTGTGACAAACCGCGGTGGGCCCCGCGTGGAGGCGTGGTGAACCACTCGCCGGGGCCACAAAGGCGGCCAGAGGGCACGAGAAGCCTCGCTAGCGGGTTAACGCTACCAGGGGAACCTGTAGGGCTCGAGTCTGCCCTCGAGGGCCATTAGGGCCTCCCCAGGTGTAAGTACGGGCTTGTGGAAGTCGGGGAAGTCGTCTATGGGGAGTCTGGGGCAGCTCGTTACCACGTAGGCGTCGATAAGCGGTGAGTCTATGTTCCCCAGCGTCGAGGGGGTAAGATACTCTACTGCGTACTTGTAGACTTTCACACCCTTCTCCGCGGCCCTGCGCTCGACGAGCCCGGCCAGCCAGGGCCTCAGCTGGCCCTCCTTGAGGCCTATTATGAGTGCGAGTGTCCTGGCGTCCATTGCTTTGGAGATGAGGTAGAGCCTCCTGCGGTACACCCTCTCGCCTAGGCTGGTGGCGTCGGAGGCTTCTCTACGGTAGGGGTCCACTTGGACTACTGGTCGGAGAGTTGAGAGGTATAGGCCCAGCGGGTGGAAAACACCGCCTGCCACTATCACGAATAGGTCGGCCTTAACGCTTCTGGCGACCCTGTAGTCACACCCTATCACCTGGCCGTCTTCGAAGTATGGCTTCTGGCCGCGTGGTATGACCGCGTTTAGGCCTAGGTTGCGTAGCTCGCGCTGAATGGAGTGTAGCAGGTGAGCGTGCTGGGATGTGGCTGTCAGCGCCACCACGGATGGTTTATAAGACGATGCTATTCTAGCAGCATCCACCAGGGCATCCCGTATATCATCGAGTGGTATGATGCTCCTTGCGGGCAGGAAGACAGTCCTCCTGGTAGCCATCCGGAGCAGCTCGGAGGAGGCAAGCTCGGGGGGATACGGTGTATGGCCCACGTGGGCTATTATCGCGTCTCCGAGCATCCCCAGCTTCGGAGCCTGAAGGTCGCACGCGCCGAAGACGCTGTCCCCGTGAACCACTATCCAGGAGGGATCAACGCCGAGCTCCTTTGCGATGCAATCGACGAGCCCTGGGGCCATGTGCTTGAGGCCGTCTGGGAGCTGCAGGATTATCTGGCGGGGGCTAGCCCTAGAAAGAGCCCTGGACAGCGGCTCCAGGTCTATGCTGTAGCCGTCGATCGTGCACGCCTGCACCTTACCGGTCACCGTGGCGGTGCGTTTGAGCGCTACGAGCTCCCTCCGAGGGGCTTTATTACTATTCGGGTGGGCAGGGGGAGCTTGCTCCCACCCCTGCGTAGCGCCTCCTTGACGTGGTCAGCATCTTTAGCCCGAGCCCAGACCTCAAGCACCACGTGGCCAGGGTACACGCGGGCGGCTGTGCCCACGGGCTTTCCGAAGGCCTGCCTCATACCGTCCTGTAGACGGTCGGCGCCGGCGAAGGCCATCATCTTGTTCTCCCTTAGCACGTGGTGTGGGTACACCTTCACCCTGAAGTAGAAGTTAGCATCGCCCACAGTGGATGTTAGGTACTTGTTCACAGCGATCCTAGCGGCCTCCAGGGCGTTATGCCGTATCTGCCCAGCCTCTATGACTATGAGCTCGCCCTTGATCTCTGCCTGGCCGAGCATATCCCTGTTCCCCATTTCGAACTTCGTTATCTTGGGCTGTGGTATACCGTGTATGTACTCCCTCCTAGTGTAGGGTGGGCCGGAGAAGTGAGTATAGCACCTGGCCGGCCTCAGCGGCATGCCTTCCGCACACCCCCAGCAC
>JALSQL010000096.1 GCA_026985435.1 Acidilobaceae archaeon | reverse complement strand
CTGGCTATACTGGCATACGTCGCGGTCGAGGTCTCCGACAACCTCAGGCGGGCCCTCCACTTCTACACGGACACCGCGGCGCCGCGCAGCGTCTACGAGGCAGTCGCCAGGGAGCTCGAGAGGGAGGGCCTATCCGCCGCCGCCCTGAGGATACGCGTGAAGGCGCCCGGCTCCTACCAGGGCGACGTGGCCGTCTCGGCCCCGCCCGGGATGACCGTCGCGGAGGTCCACGCTAGGGTTAGGAGGGTCCAGGCCAGGCTCGCCAGCCGCCACGGGGTAGACCTCGTGGTGCACGTTGTCCCGGAGGAGGTGCCGCGGGACGGGGGGCCCGCCAGATACCCGTGAAGTCGTAGTGGCCCGCCCAGCTATAACGGATATTAAGCCCGCCCAGCCCACCCCAGGCCCGCGGCCGGGGGTGTTTGGCTGGTGGTGCCGCCCCAGGGCGAGGGCTCCGGGGAGCCCCAGGGGGACGAGCTCGCCAAGGCGCTCGACGAGGCTAGGAGGAAGGCGGAGGACCTCATAGAGCAGGCCCTCCGCAGGGGCAGCGAGCTGGCCAGGAAGGTTGAGGAGATGGAGAAGAGCGGGGACCCCGAGAAGGCCAGGAAGGCCAGGATGTTCCTCGAGGGCCGCGTGGGCGTCGACGAGCTGGAGGAGTAGAGGCCCGCGCAGGCTAGCCCAGCTCCTCTATACCCTCCGGCGGCTGCTTGGGCGTCACAATCTCAGCCGCCATGGACTCCAGCTCCGTCCTCAGGTCCTCGTTGACGTAGGGTGCTATCAGGTATATCTTCTTCTCGAGGTAGCTGCCCTCCTCCTCGCTGACGACCCTGTTGTCGAAGCTTATAGTGTAGATGACCAGGTCGAACTCGGCCTCGTCACGGCCCGCGCGGCGGAGGCCGAAGGCCCTCAGCTTGTCCACCAGCTGCCCCGGTATCGGCAGCTTCAGAGTCACGACCCTCACCTCCCGGAGGACTATGAAGTCGCTCAGCTCGGGGTTCCACTCCTCCAGCGCCCTGGCCGCCACCTTCTTCACGACCCCGGCTAGCTCCCCCTCGACGACCTCGCTCTCGACCACGCGCCCCTCTTCGGCCCTGATTACAAGCACCTCCAACTCCTAGGCGCCTCCACCGGCTGGTGGCCAGCCTCGGGGTGTATTAATAGTCTTGGACCGCCTTGGGGTGCCAAGATATTTTAGCCTGGCTCGACTCCATCATGTAGGGGTGAAGGAGTGGTGGTCGAGAGGGTAAAGACGGGCATACCCGGAATGGACGAGATACTGAACGGTGGGATACCCTCCAGGAACGTGGTGCTCCTAAGCGGCGGCCCCGGGACCGGCAAGTCCATATTCTCCTACCAGTACCTCTGGAGCGGGCTACGCCTCGGGGAGCCCGGGGTCTTCGTGGCCCTGGAGGAGCACCCGGTCCAGGTTAGGATTAACATGAGCCAGTTCGGCTGGGACGTCCGGCCCTACGAGCGGCAGGGTAGCTTCGCCATAGTGGACGCCTTCACCAGCGGCATAGGCGAGGCTGCCAAGAGGGAGCGCTACGTCGTCAGGGACCCCGAGGACGTCGGCCTCCTGGTGGACGTCCTCAGGGAGGCGATACGGGACGTGGGAGCCAAGAGGGTGGTCATAGACTCCGTCTCCACACTCTACCTCGCCAAGCCCGTCCTAGCCAGGAGGACCGTGATGACCCTCAAGAGGGTGCTCAGCGGCCTCGGCACCACCAGCATACTAGTCAGCCAGGTGAGCGTGACCGAGAGGGGCTTCGGCGGCCCCGGAGTCGAGCACGCTGCAGACGGGATAATCAGGCTAGACCTCGACGAGGTAGACGGGGAGCTAGTCAGGAGCCTGATAGTGTGGAAGATGAGGGGCACCAGGCACAGCATGCGCCGCCACCCCTTCGAGATAACCGACAAGGGCATCCGAGTCTACCCCGACAAGGTCGTGAGGCTAGGCAGGAGTCTCCGCGTAGAACAGGCCTAGAATAGGAAACTAAACAACCACAATCCCAGCCCCGAGGAGGGCGCAGCCCGGGGGCGGCCCTAGCCGCCAGGCGGAGGGCACCCCGCCCATATCCGGCATCAGCCGCAGCGCCCCCCAGGGGCCCCACGCCCCCAGCGCCCGGCCCAGCCGCCGCCAGCCCACTCCCACACCCCCCGGGCTAGCCCCCGGGGGCGGGGCGCCACCCCTCGAGGGCGCCTCCCCCGGGCCCGGTGGCCCCCGTCGCCCCGTGTGGGGGTGTCCTGCGGGGGCGGGCTGGGCGCCCTTGTGGGCACCCAATGCCTAGCCGCCCCCGGGGCCCCTGGCGGGGCTGGCTGGGGGCCGGGAGGCGCCCCCGCTGGGGTGGCGGCGCCTCGGGGGTTGCCCTGGG
>JALSQL010000095.1 GCA_026985435.1 Acidilobaceae archaeon | reverse complement strand
GGAGGTGGAGTTCATAGACAGCGAGGCCTACCTGCTCGGCGAGGCGGGGAAGGGGATATACTACACCCTCGAGGACCTCATGGTGTCGAGGCTGGCAAACTCGATAGGGGCGCTTGGCATAGCTAGGAAGGCCTACCTGGAGGCCTACGGGTTCGCCTCGACCAGGAGGGCGTTCGGCAGGAGGATAATAGAGCACCCGCTCCTCGCCAGGGACCTCCTCGAGAGCGAGCTGCTGGTGGAGGCCGGCCTCGCCGTCACGCTCAGGGCGATAAGCCTCTTCGACGAGGCGTGGCGGGACGAGCCCCCCTACACGCCCAGGTACCACTACGCCAGGCTGATGACGCACATAGCGAAGAACTACACGGCCGACATCGCCGCCCAGGTGACCAGGACCGCCATGGAGGTCTACGGCGGCATAGGCTTCCTCCACGAGTTCGCGGTGGAGAGGTGGCACAGGGAGGCCCTCATAACCCCCATCTGGGAGGGGACCAGCAACATCCAGGCCCTCGACATGCTGGAGGCCATGGTGAAGAAGGGGGCCCACGAGAGCCTCCTAGCCGAGGCGGAGGCCCTCGCGACCAGCCAGCAGGACCACAAGACGGCGGAGGCCGCGCTAGACAGGCTAGCCTCGACCCTCCAGTGGCTCCACGAGGAGCCGGCCCTGGCCGAGTGGAGGGCCAAGGAGGCCCTCGCACGCCTAGCCGACTCCTCGGCGGTGCTCCTACTCCTAGACGCGTCGAGAAGGAGCGGCGAGCCCCTCCTCGAGGAGGCCGCAAAGCTGCTGGCGAGCTGGAGGTTGGAGGGCAAGCTGGACATGCCGCCCGGGGAGGTGCTGCGGGGTATAACGAGCCTCCACGGCGCCCTCGAGGAGGTGGACTGGCAGTCGAGGGGGCGGATCTAGGGTTCAACCACCGATAACCCTGGAATGCACATGGCTATACCCCGGTTTTTCAATTAACACATAAAACCGCCGCCCAGATTCTCTCAGGCCGGGCAAGCGGGCTGGGGTGCCATGAGCGAAGACCAGTGCGGAGCCCCCAGCGGCCCGGAGGAGGGGGGCTCGCGGGGGCCAGCCGAGACCCTCAGGGAGGCCAGCAGAGCGGCCAGCAGGGGCGAAACCCTCCGGGCCTGCAGGCTCGCCCGGGAAGCAGCAAGGGCGGCGCTGGCCGCCCTCGTGGAGTCGGTGGGCGGCGTCGGGTGTAGGGGCTCCATCGTGGGCACCCTGAGGGGGCTCGAGGCGGCCGGTGTCGAGGTGCCGCCTAGGATGTTCGAGGTTGCCCACATCCTAGACCCGCACATGGGCGACGCCAGGAAACTGGGGGCCCAGGAGGAGGCAGGCCTCGGGGAGGGCCACGGGGAGGAGTGCGTGGAGGCCGCGAGGTCCATCATTGCGTGGGCCTCCGGGGCCCTCGGGGGCCGCTAGGGGGGCTGCTAGCCCCGGATCCGCCTGTTGGCCTCGCGGAGCAGGCCGTCTAGTATCTCCACGCCCCTCCAGAGTAGCTCCTCCTCTATCACTAGCGGGGGCGCTATCCTTATGGTTGACACGCCGGCGCTTATGACTAGGAGGCCACTCTTGAAGGCCCTCTCGAGTATCCAGGCTAGCTCCCTCCTGGCGGGCTCCTTGGTCTCCCTGCTTCTCACCAGCTCGACCCCTATCATGAACCCCTTACCCCTGACGTCCCCTATGATCTCAAGCTCGTCTGCCAGGTCGCGGTAGTGCCTGATTACCTCCTCGCCCAGCCTGGCGGCCCTCTCGTGGAGGCGCTCCTCCTCTATCACGTCTATGACCGCCCTCATGGCGGCGAGCGCCACGGGGTTGCCGCCGAAGGTTGTGGCGTGGCTCCCCGGGGGGAGGTCCATCACGTCGGCCCGGCCTATCACGGCGCCGAGGGGGAGGCCGCTCGCTATCCCCTTGGCCGTGGTGAGGAGGTCGGGCTCGACCCCCCAGTGCTGGACCGCCCACCACTTGCCCGTTCGGGCGAAGCCCGTCTGGACCTCGTCCACCGCTAGGAGTATGCCGTGCTTCCTGGTGAGCCTCCGGAGGCCGGGGAGGAAGTTGTCGGGCGGCACGATGTAGCCGCCCTCACCCTGTATGGGCTCCACCATAACGAGGGCGACCTCGCTCGGGTCGACCAGCTTCCCGAGAACCCAGTCCTCCAGGTAGCCTAGCACCGCCTCCCCGCACTCCCCGGGCTCCTCGGCGCGGAAGGGGCACCTGTACGGGTAGGGGTAGGGGACGTGCACCACACCCGACACCAGGGGGCTGAAGCCCCTCCTCTGCACGGGCTTGCTGGCGGTGAGGCTGAGGGCCCCCATGGTGCGGCCGTGGAAGGCGCCGAGGAAGGCTATGATGTACTGTCTGCCGCCGCGGAAGTGGCCCCTCGCAATC
>JALSQL010000094.1 GCA_026985435.1 Acidilobaceae archaeon | reverse complement strand
CTCTCCGCCTCCACCCTGACGTCGGCTATGTCGTAGGCGTACACCCTCATCCCGAGAGCTGCCGCTATCTCCGCCACCCTCCTCCCTATCCTCCCGAACCCGACGACCAGGAGGTTCTTACCGTAGAGCTCCACCCCGAGCCTCCGCCTCCACATGCCAGCCTTGACCTCCCTGTCCAGGAGCGGCACAAGCCTCGCCGCGGCCACCATGAGGCCGACCGCGAGCTCGGCCACGCTCTGAGTGGAGCCCGTCGGGGCGTTGACCACCCGGACACCGTGCTCCCTCGCCGCGTCTAGGTCTATGTTATCCAGCCCCACGCCGGCCCTAGCTACGACCCTCAGGCGGCCGGCCGCCCCAGCCTCTATCACCCTCCTCGTCACCCTCGCCCTGCTCCTAACCACCAGCACCTCGTGGCTCGGGGCCAGCTTCGCGAGCTCGGCCTCGCTGGTAGCCCCCACCGCCTCGGCGACCCTGACGCCGCAGCCCCTCAGGAGGCCCGGCAGGGCCGGGTGGACCCTCTCCACGATGACGGCGCTAGGCTCCACGCCCACCACCCCGGGCTAGGATGCACTCGTACCCCGCGGCCACGACGGCGGCCCCGAGGGGGGCCCGGTAGAGGCTGGCCATCGGCGGGCACTTCGCCCTGAGGAGCACCACGGCCCTCTCGCGGGGCACGCTACAGTACTCCATGGCCGCCTCGAGGTTGGCTATCCCCTTCAACACGACAGCGTCGGACCCTGCTATCGCCTCCTCCACGCTCCGGGAGACCCTGCCGCGGGCGGGGGCCGGGTATCTGGAGCCCGTGCCGACCACCTCGACCCCGCCCGGGTCAACGCCCAGCGCCGCGGCGGCCTCGGCCAGCAGCCTCCTCGCCTCGGCCTCCGTAACGTCGACCTCGTATGGCTCGCTCCTCGCTATCAAGCGTACCCTGGCGCCCCCGAGGGCCAGCCGGAGGGCGAGGGCCACGTCTACCACGGCCTCGCCAGCGTTGTCCAGGAGGTACGCCACGCTCCCAGCGGCCTCGAGGAGTCCAGCAGCCCTCCGCGCCCCCCGGTCAACCGCGGGGCCCTCCAGGCTCAGGCCGCCGCTCGCCCAGGGGAGCACGTCCACGCTGTTAGCCAGGGCCGCGAGCCTCAGGGCGTCCTCGAGCCCGGCGCCGCTGATGGCGGCCCATATGCCCGGCAGCAGCCTCATGGCGCGGCGGTTGAGGGCCCTCCTCCTGGGCTCCATGGGGTCCCCGGCGAGCCTGTAGGACTCCACGAAGAGCTCCGTCCTCCCCCCGGCCCCCGCGAGGAGGCCGTCGAGGGAGGCCCGCGGCACGCCTAGGCGGCCGCGGCTGGAGTAGAAGCACTCGACGCACACGCGGCCGCCTAGAAGCCTGGGGCCGATTCCAGCCGCATCACCCAGCACCGCCGCCCCCCAGAGTGGGGGGAGTTAAAAGCGTGCCGCCCCCAGGGTGGATGGTTAGCCCACACATTAATCCCGCCCAGCCCCCCGGCGATGCGGTGCCGGGCGTTGGAGCAGGGCCTTAGGCCTAGCGTGGTGTACCCCCTCCAGCGGGCCGCTAGCCTCTTCCCCGGGAGGCCCGTGGTCGGCCCCGACGGGCGGGTCACCTACGGCGAGATGCTCGGCAGGGTTAGGAGGCTCGCCGGGGCCCTGGCCGGGCTGGGGGTTGGCAGGGGAGACTTCCTCGCCGTGATAGACTTCAACACCATACGCTTCATGGAGCTGGCCTACGCCGCGGCTCTCCTCAACGCCGTGCTGGTCCCCATAAACTATAGGCAGCCGCCCTCCATAGTCGCCGATATAATGGGCGAGGCTAGGCCCAAGCTCGTGCTCTACTCCAAGCCCTTCGAGGCCCTCGCCGGGCTCGCCGGGCAGTCCAGGCCGGTCGACCTCGAGGGCTACGGGGCCCTCCTCGAGTCGGGGGAGCCCCACGCGGGGGAGCCCGACCCCGACGCCGACTACGTGCTACTCTACACGAGCGGCACGACGGGGAGGCCCAAGGGGGTGCTCTACCCCCAGTGGAAGATGGTCCTGGGGGGCCTCTCCATAGCCTGGCAGCTCTCCTCCTACGAGACCCCGGCCCGGCTCTCGAGCGGCGACACCATGCTGTCCCTCATACCCATGTTCCACATACTCTCCTGGGGCAGCATCTTCATAGCACCCTACCTGGGCGCCAAGCTGGTGTTCCTAGAGAAGTTTGACCCCCGAGCCTTCGCCGCGGCCGTCCGGGGGGAGGGCGTGACCTGGTTCAACGCCGTGCCCACCATGCTCTACATGCTCCTCGAGGCCGGGGCGCCCCTCGAGGGGCTGAAGGCCCTAGTGGGCGGCTCGCCCCTGCCCGAGAGCCTCTGGAGGCGCCTCCGCGAGCGGGGCCTCAGGGTGTCGATGATATACGGTGCCACCGACATGCTGGCGGCCTCGATAACCGTGACCACCGACCACACGAGCCCCGATGAGCCCCCGGCCACGACCCACCCCGTCCCCTTCGCGGAGCTCCGGGTCGTCCGGGGGGACGGAACGCCGGCGCCGCCGGGCGAGCTCGGGGAGATACTCTACAGGTCCCCCTGGATGCCCTCCGGCTACTACAGGAGGCCCGAGAAGACCAGGGAGGCCTTCAGGGGAGGCTGGTTCCACACGGGCGACATAGGCGTCGCCACCCCCGACGGCGGGGTCAGGGTTCTGGACAGGGTGAAGGACGCCGTGAAGAGCGGGGGCGAGTGGATACCGACGAGCATACTCGAGTCTATCATAGGCGAGGTGGAGGGCGTCAGGCTGGCCGCCGTGGTGCCGGTGGAGCACGAGAAGTGGGGCGAGAGGCCCGTGGCGGTCTACACGGGCACCGCGTCGCCCGAGGAGGTTAGGAGGCACCTCGAGAGGGCGGTGGAGGAGGGTAGGATAGCCAAGTGGTGGATGCCCGACGAGATCATAAGGGTCGAGGAGCTCCCCCTAACAAGCACGGGCAAGATAAACAAGCTAGACCTCCGGGACACGGTCAGGCGGCTGCTCGGCAGCCGCGGCCGCTAGCCGCGGCGGGCCCCACCCTTATCTACCCATTAAAGAGACCTCCGGCGGCGCCGCCCCCCGGCGGTGGGCGGTTTGGGGGGTGCGGGGCCTGCTATCGTTTTCGAGGACGTCTGGAAGCTCTACGGCTCCGGGCCTGCCGCCTCGCCAGCCCTCCGGGGGGCGAGCCTGGAGGTCGAGTCTGGCACCCTCACGGCGCTCCTAGGCCCCAGCGGTAGCGGGAAGACGACCGCGATATTCCTGGCGGCCGGCTTGGACGTGCCGACCCGCGGGCGCGTGGTGGTTCTAGGCTGGGAGGTCTCGGGTAGGAGCGAGGGCTGGAGGAGGAGGTGGAGGAGGGAGAACATTGGCATAGTGTTCCAGTTCTTCCACCTCGTGCCCACCCTTACTGCGCTCGAGAACGTCGTCCTGGCGATGGAGATAGCGGGGAGGCCCAGGCGTGGCCGCGTCGAGCGCGCCCTCGAGCTTCTAGAGTTCGTCGGGCTCCGGGGGAAGGCCGACCGCTACCCCCAGGAGCTGAGCGGCGGGGAGCAGCAGAGGGTAGCCCTGGCGAGGGCCCTCGCCCACGACCCGCCCCTGCTGCTCGCGGACGAGCCCACCGCGAACCTCGACTACGCCAACAAGCTGAGGGTGGTCGAGCTTCTCCGGGAGGCTGCGGGCCGGGGGCGAACCGTGGTGTTCGCGACCCACGACGAGAAGCTTGCATCGGCCGCCGACCGGGTCATACGCCTGGTCGACGGGAGGGTGGTGGAGGCTTGAAGGCGGCGAGGGCCGGCCTCCGGGCGGTTCTGGCCAGGAAGGGTGAGACCGCCGCCATGGCCGCCGTAGTTATCCTGGTGATGTTCGCGTACGGCTTCACCAGCCTAGCCATCGAGAACCTGGAGGGCCACATCTACCTCCAGATGAGGGAGTCCCTCGGCGACGCAGCCTACCTAGTCCCAGAGGCCCAGGCCGGCAAAGCGGAGGCCACCGCCAGGCGGGTAGGCGGAGTGGCATCCACCAGCACCCGAACCCTCTACACGGCCACGCTACTCTACCATGGCAGCACCTTGATGGTGCCCATAGCAGCTCTTGACGAGCTAGACGAGCTGGCCCCAGCCTCGGCCCTCGACCAGGGGAGGCCGCCCTCCAAGGAGGGGGAGGCGGCGCTGTACCTGGTGGCGACAGCCGGCGGGAGGCTCGGCCCCCTAGCCCGGCTGGCCCCGGGCGACAGTGTCGAGGTCCGGGTCTACACGAGCGGCGGGCCGGCCCTGCTAAGGCTCCGGGTGACGGGCATCTACAAGGGCTACTCCTGGATAGCAGGCCAGCCGTACGCCCTCCTCCTCGGGGAGGTCCCCGAGAGTATGAGGGGCAGCGGACTCGCCCTCGTGGCTGCGACCCTAGAGCCCGGCCTCGACGTCGCCTCCAAGGCGGGGGAGATCCGGGACGCCCTCGAGAGGGAGGGTGTGAGGGTGTACGGGAGCATAGTCAACACGCCCGAGACCAACCCGATACTCGCGCAGGTGAGGGCTGGCGCCAGCTTCTTGTCGGTGCCCGCCTCGCTCTTCCTGGCGCTGGCGGCCGTGCTGCCAGCCGCAGTGGGGGTTGTCGGGGTCTTCCGAGACCTGAGGACCGCGGCGGCCCTCCGGGCCATGGGCGCCGGGCCCTGGGTGCTCGCGGCGTACTACACCCTACCCTGGCTCGCGAGGGCCCTGCTGGGAGTCGCCGCGTCCACCCTGCTGGTTGCGGCGTTCGCGGACGACCTCTACTACCACATGATGGCCGGCGGCGGCGAGCCGGCGAGGGCCCTCGCTGAGAGGTACGGGTTCCACCTCGACCCCCGCCCCCTGGCGAGGGCCGCCCTGGCCGTGGCGGCTCTATCGCTACTCGGCGCCCTCGCGCCCCTAGCCGCGGCCCTGAGGGTGAACCTGGCGGCCGCCCTGAGGCTCGGCGGGGCACCCCTCACCCGGCCCCCGCCGAGGAGGCCTAGTGTGGGGCCCCTCTGGGCTAGGGCGGCGCTCCGCGAGCTGGCGGGCAGGTGGTGGAAGCTGGCTGGCATGATCCTAGCCCTGAGCATAGCCTGGGGGGTCGCCGCTGCCATGGACTCTAGCAGGTCGGGCCTCGAGGCGTCGGCTAGCCTCGCGGAGGAGAGGCTCGGGTCGGTTGTGCTACTCTCGGTGGCCGCCACAACGCCCAGCCCGCCCTCCCCAGCATGCGCCGAGGCCTACAGGCTCGCGTCGAACCTGTCGAGCCGCGTGCTGGCCCTCTACGGCGAGGACTCGGCGAACACGCTGCGGGGCGAGACGGTGTCGGTCAGGTTCTACGCCCCAATCCGGGGTGACGCCTCCCTAGTGTTCCCCCTAGCTCAGGGCAGGTACCCCCGGAGCCCCGGGGAGGCCGTGCTGTCGGTCCAGATGGCCCGCCTCCTGGGCGCCCGGCTGGGCGGCGAGGTGGAGCTGCGCGCCCCCTCCGGCGAGAGTGTAACCCTGAGGATCGTCGGGCTCGCCGACACGCCCCTAAACAGGGGCTTCTACGTCCTGGCCAGCCCCGGGGCTGGGGGGCTCTTCTCCTCGGAGCCCGGCGCCAGCGGGTGCACCCTGGCGCTCGAGGCCCCCGAGGGGGCTGCTAGGCTCCTCCAGGAGAGGCTCCTCGCCACGGGGTGGCTGACGCCCCTAAGGGTGGAGACGGGCGGCGATATCGCCGCCAGCCTGCGCAACGTAGCCAGCGTGCTCCTCGCGGTGCAGGCTACCCTATCAGCCATCGCTGGCCTAGCCGCCGGGGCTGCCCTGGCGGGGCTGGCCTTGGCCGACGTGGCGTCGAGGTCGAGGGAGTACGCCGCCCTCCTGGCTCTGGGCGCCCCCAGCCGCGCCCTGCTGGCCTCGCAGCTCGTGCAGCTCGCGGCGTCAACCCTGCTGGCCTCGCCCCTAGCCCTGGCCTGGGCCCGCCTGGCGGCTGGCGTGGTCGCCGTTAGGGTCGCGCCGGTGGTGGGCTACTACCCTCCCAGCCTGGAGCCCTCGCTGCTGGCCGGCGCCTCCGCCGCCGCTGGCCTCTCTGCAGCCTACGTTAGCCTCGCCGCCGTCGTCGCGGCGTACCTTAGGAGGCTGGATGTGGTGGGCCTCCTGCGGGAGTAGCCGGCTCCCTAGGCCGCCGGGGCCTCCGGTGTGAGCTGCCTCGCCGCCGCCTCTATCTTCCTCTCGGCGTAGTGTATGAAGGCGGCCAGGGCCAGCCTGAGGGGCGCGGCGTGGGGGCCGCGGAGGTAGCCCATCTCCATTATCCTCCTCGCCCAGCGGATGGTGTGCCTCGCCGCCGCCAGCATGGCCTCGACGTGGTATGGCTTCAGGTGGCTCCTCCTGAAGGCCTCGGCGTCCCTGAGCGCGCCCATGGGGACGAAGAACATGGGCACTATCAGGCTGGGGTAGGGCTTCAGCCTCTCTATCAGGTCTATGGTCTTGTACACGTCCTCCTCCGTCTCGCCGGGGAGGCCTAGTATGAAGGTGGCCGCCGGTATTATGTTGTTATCCGCGAGGATCGAGAAGGCGTCCTCCACCACCTGGGGCCACTCCTCGACCCTGTAGGGGGCCGCCTTGGCTGGCATTATCCTCGCCGCCAGCCTGGGGCTCCCGGTCTCGATGCCTACCTCGACCCCGAAGAACCTGCGGACGTCGCCGTCTAGTATGATCTCCGCTATCCTAGACACAGCCCTCCCGTGCTCCTCGGCGTACTTCACAGCAGCCAGGCTCGCGTGGCTCCACGAGAAGCCGGCCTCGAACCTCTCGAGGTGGCGGGCGACCGTCTCGTGGAGCCTCACTAGGGGCTCCGCCCTCGGCCTGACCACGTCGGCGCCGTAGAGTAGCACGTCCTCGCTGTGGAGGGTTATCGTGCCCGAGCCTCCCCTGAGGTTCACTAGGACCTCCCTCTCTATCCTCTCGAGCGGCATGAACCTCAGGGGCCTCAGGGTGACGCTGCAGAACTTGCAGCCGCGCGGGCATCCCCTCATAATCTCAACTAGGCCCCCGCTGGCGGGGGCCCTTATCTCGGGTATCTCCTCTATCGCCGGGCTCTCCCCGGGGGGCACCACGACCTTGGCCGGCAGCTCCCCGCCCTCGAGCACCCTCTCCGCGAGCTCCACCACTACCTTCTCGGCCTCGCCCTCCACGAGGGTGTCTACGGGCCACCTCCTCCTAGCCTCCGGCCACGCCTCCCACTGCCAGACCGCGGGGCCCCCGACGATCACCCTGAGGCCCCGCCGCCTCTTTGCCTCCCAGATCTCCGGCATGCTTATGAATGATATGAAGCTCCTCCTGTTGACCGGCTCCCTACCGGTTATGAGCCACCACTCGTTGCTGGGGGGCCCGAAGGCGAAGAAGTCGTGGTGCCCGACCAGCAGCGCCCTCGCGCCGTGGGTCACGTAGTAGCCCACATAGTCCGGGTCTATCACGTGCGCCTCGAACCCGGCCTCCTGCAGCGCCGCCTCTATCTTCCTAAGCCCGTAGGGGGCGAACCTCGGCCTCCCATGCCTGTCAACCCCCGGCGCCGGGCAGGCTATCCACCTCCACACCCTCTCCGGGACCCCGAGTGCCGGCCCCGTGGCCGCGAAGCCCAGGAACACCCTCCCATGGTGGTGGCTCACCAGGCACCTGTCGGTCGATATCACGAAGTCAACCCTGAGAGGCTCCCTGGGCCTCCTGCGGGCGTGGCCGGGCCTCAGGCCCGCCGGGAGCCCCAGCATAAGCGTCACCCTCTAAACCTTCAACAGGCCCGCCGGGGCTTATATCCATTAAACAACCACCACACCACCAACCAGGCCCACGAGCGTGGGCGACAACACGAGATAAACCCGCACCCACCACACCACCCCGGAGGGGGCGCCCCCGCGTTCCCCGCCCAGCCGACACCGCCGCCAGAGGCGCCTGCGCGGGCCTGCGGGGTGAGGCTGGGCGCGCAGCGGGGGCGCCCCTCCCCCTACTTTACCCCCGACAACCCAGAGCCTGAGGGTGCACCCCTTGGGCCTCGCGGCGGCGGTCATCGTGGGCGCGATCCTGGACCTCCTACTGGGCTGGGCCCACCCCATCGGCGCCCTCATCGCGGGCGCGGCGGCGGGCTGGGTGGCCGGGGCGCCCTGGAGGGGCCTCAAGGCCGGGATACTCTCAGGCGTGGTGGGGGGCGCCCTGGTGTCAATCGCCCTAGTGGCCGGGCTATCAGCGCTGGCCGGGCCCGCCGGGCTGCTGGCCGGGCTGCTGGCGAGCCCGGCGATATGGTGGGTCTTCCTCATAATAGCGGCGCTCAACGGCGCCGGCGGCCTCCTGGGCGGCCTGATAGCGAGGCTCGCACACAGGGTGGGCGCCGCCTAGCCAGGGGCTCCGGTCGCTCTCAAAAGGGAATCTCTGCTCTAACGCACCCCAGCGCGTCGATCTAGCGGCCTCACGTGGAGGGCCTAGTGGGGATTACGTTAGGGAGCAGGAGCTCCTCCCGACCGTTAAGGATGCCAATGCTAGGTATGAGGCTGTGCTGGAGCCCTCCCGGGCCTACAGGGCTAGGCTGGACGATATGGAGGTTTTCTTTGAGAGGGGTACAGGGACTACAAGTACCACGTCCTCGACGGGCTCTTCGACGGGGAGGAGTCGGTGGGTGGTGTGCTGGTGGACCCGTTCACGGTTAGGCTGCCGGGGAGCAGGGTGGCGGCTGCGGTGGGGAGGTACCTCGGGGCCTACGGTAGCGGCTACGTTGTCGAGTCGCCCCGGTTCACCCTCACCTACAGGCCGGAGCACGGGCTGTTCAAGGTGGTCTTCCAGGACTCGGGCCTCATCCCGGAGGTTGACTCCCTTGTTAGGAGGCTCCGGGGTGAGGTGGTTAACATTTGACGTTCCCGGGTTCGGCGATCGCCTTTTTATTGGCTTCGCCCCCCAATGTTTATTGTGGAGAAGCTGGCCCTCATTATCGCGGGGGAGATATCCCTCTCCAGGGACCCCGGGTCCTCTATGAGGAAGTGGAGGGAGCTCTTCGGCATCAGCCAGAGCGAGCTGGCCAGCCACCTCGGCATATCCCCCTCCACCATATCTGACTATGAGAGTGGGAGGAGGAAGAGCCCGGGGATTAGTGTGGTGAGGAGGTTCGTCCAGGCGCTCATAGAGATTGACCGGTCTCGGGGCGGGAGGATTGTTAGGCACCTTGAGAGGCAGCTTGTGAGGGGCTACGAGGAGGCGCCCTTCGAGGTCCACGAGTTCTACACGGGGATTCCTGCCAGCGAGTTTGTCGAGAGGGTGGAGGGGAGGGTTTTCGCCAACGAGCAGCTGCTCCCCAACACCATGCTCTTCGGCTACACCCTCATCGACTCCATTAAGACTATAACTGAGGTCAGCTCCCGGGAGTACATGAAGCTCTTCGGCTCCACCCCCAGGCGGGCGCTCGTGTTTACGGGCGTCACTACGGGGCGGTCGCCTATGATTGCGGTGAAGATTGGGAGGTTCTGCTCTGACTTCGTGCCGGAGATGGTGGTTCTCGTGGGTATTGACCACCCGGACTTTGTGGCGCAGAGGATTGCTGAGAAGGAGAAGGTTGTGCTTGTTACGACCACCCTCGAGCCGGGGGAGATTGTTGGCAGGCTTAGGGAGTTCGAGTAACCCTTTTATACTTCTGTGTGCATATATTGTTTGGGGTGGATAGTATGGGTGACGTTGGCACCGGCACCGATGAGGCTTAAGTTTTGGCTGCTGTTGTTTGTTTTCCTATTCTAGCGCCCTCCTTATCTGCGTCCTTTCCAGATGTTTTATGAAGTTTTCGTGTTTCTCCCGGGGTATCAGCGCCCCCCGGCTGGTGGCGAGTATTGTGTGCACCATCTTCTCTACGTGCGGTGCTGCCAGGAATAGGGGTTCGAAGCTTGCTATCATTTTTCTGGCTATCTCGTTCCTCTCTTCTGGTGGTGCTTTGCGTATCGCTGAGTAGGCCGAGGCGGTGTCCTCCGCTATGGGG
>JALSQL010000093.1 GCA_026985435.1 Acidilobaceae archaeon | reverse complement strand
GGCGGTCGAGCTCAAGAGGAGCGGCGTGCTAGGGCTACTCAAGACAATAGCGGGCGCCGGCGAGAGCCTCACGGCCCTAGCCCTCAGCGACGCCCAGGTGTTCAGGGCGCTAGCGCTACTCCAGGCGCTCACCGGCGGGCTCGCCCGCCTGGAGCCCGGCGACTTCGCCGAGGCGAGGATGAACGCCGAGGACTCCGTCGAGTGCCTACTCCGGGGCCTCCAGGAGGCCGACCCCGCGAAGACCCCGAGGGTCGGCGTTGCAGGCCTGCTCTCGGCCCTCCGCGACCCCAAGGTGCAGAGGGGGCTTGGGTTCCTGGTGCAGCTAGCCCGCGGCCTGGGAGGGTGCCTCGAGTCCAAGGCCTCCCGGGGGAGCTAGCGGCGCCCCCTCCCCCTGGACTCGAGGAACCTCCTGGCCCTCTCCACGAGCTCGGGGCTGGCAGCCAGGGCCTCGAGCCTCTCCGCCAGGGGGAGGGCGCCCCTCTTGGCAACCCTGACTGCCTCGAGGGCGGCCTCGACAGCCTCGGGGCTCGCCTGGCCGAGCCCCGCCGCCAGGCCCTCCACCGCCCCCCGGGCCTCCTCCAGCGTGGGGTACACGCCGGCGAGGAGGCCCGCGCTGGCGGCCTCGCCGGCGGGGAGCCTCTCCATCGCCACTATGAGCCTCGAGGCGAGCCCGGGGCCGAGGCTGCCAGCTATGGAGGAGAGCACCGGGGGTATGAGACCCCACGCGAGCTCCGGCCACTGGAGCCAGGCGCCCTCGACCGCGTAGGCGGCGTCTGCGGCCAGGGCCAGCTCGGCGCCGCCAGCCACGGCGGGGCCGTTGAGGAGCGCCACGACGGGGCGGCTGCAGTTGAGGATCGCCTCTATGGCTAGGCGCAGCGCCCGGAAGGGCCTTGCCGCCTCCTCGGGGCTGCCCGCGGCTGCGACCTCCTCGAGGTCGACGCCTGCCGAGAAGAAGCGGCCCTCCCCCGTTATGGCAACCAGCCGGGGCTCCGGGCTCTGGCATAGTGTGAGGAGCGTGGAGCGCAGCGAGTCGAGGAGGCCCGTGCTGAGGCTGTTGAGCTTGTCGGGCCTCCTGAGCGTGACCCAGGCCACGCCGCCCCTGACGTTGACCTCCAGCTGGCCGCTGGCCATGGGGGGCGCACCGCCCCCCGGGTGGGGCTGGCCCCCCTTATAGGCTAGAAGCTGGGGGGCTCTACGATGCTCCACGCGGTCTCCCTCGCCTCGGCCAGGCGCTCCTGGTGCCTCTCCAGGAACTCTAGCAGCCTCTCGGCGGCGAACCTCTTGCACTCGCCGCATAGTATGACGCCGCCCCTGCAGTCCCTGTAGACCCTGAGTAGCTCCGAGTCGTCGGGTAGGAGGTGGTAGAGGTAGAGGTCGTAGACCGTGCACGCCTCGGGCACGCCGCCCAGCCTCCTCTGCTCCTCGGCCGTGGCCCGCCCGCCGGTCAGGGCGCGCATGAGCTTCCTCCTAGCCTCGCTGGGGGGGTCGGTTAGGAATATCGTGTAGTCGGGCCTGCTGCTGCTCATCTTGCCGCCGTCGAGGCCCCGTATCAGCTTGTGGTAGGTGCTGGCCGGCCTCATCAGCTCCACCACGCCGGAGAGCCTGTCCACTATGTCCCGGGTCAGCCTCAGGTGGGGGTCCTGGTCGACACCAACCGGGACGAGCACCCGCTTGTAGCCCCCGTACTCGTCGAGCTGGGGGTGGAGGATGTCGGCCACCTGGGTTAGGGCTGAGACCACCTTCGCCGGGGTCAGGTCGCCGTAGATCGCCTCCATCTCGGCGGCGGTAACCCTGCCGGAGGCGAGCTGGATGAGCCTATAGTAGGGGGCGCCCCTGTTGGTCTGGAAGTAGAACACCGTCTTGTCGGGGTCGAGGCCGAGAGCTATGAGGTTGGCCACGTACTCCTCGACCCCGAGCCTAATGGCCTCCCGGCGGGGGATCCTCCTGACGGCGAACGCCTCGGCGTCGGCCAGGGCTACGAAGACCCGGAGGCCCAGGACTCGCTGGTAGTAGATGAGCTGGTCGGCGGTCAGCTTGTGGCCGAAGTGGAACCTGCCGCTGGGCATGAAGCCCGTCAGGACCGCCACGGGCTCGCCCCTCCGGAGGCCCTCGACGACCACCCTGTCGAAGTCGCGGTGGCCGAAGAGTATGCCCCGCCGCATGTGGAGGCTCGGCTCGAAGCCCAGCTCACGGAGCGCCGGGATCACCTCGGAGAAGCTCCTAATGCCGAAGACCCGGCGCAGCCTATCATAGTCCTTGACCTCGAGGGTGCCCCAGGGGTCGAGGCGCACGCCGCCGGCTCCTCCCTGCTCCTCCACCCTAGACCCCCACCTCGCAGGCCACGGGGCCGCGGTGGGGGAGTTAAACGCCAGCCCAAGCCTCGAGGCCGGTGCCGGCGGTGAGGGTCGCGCTGCTCTCGGGCGGTAAGGACTCGCTCTACGCCGCCTCCCGCCACTGGCCGCCCGACGTTGGCCTTGTGCTCGTCTACAGGTTCCCGGAGCCGAGCCCGCACCTGGCGAACCTCGGCGCGAGCATCGAGACCCTAACACTCACGGGCGTGCCGGTGGTGGTTGCAAGGCTCCCCCCGGGTGGGGGGTTCGAGGAGACGGTGAGGGTTCTACGCCTACTGGGGGCCACCGAGCTCGTGGCGGGCGACGTGTTCGTGGAGGACCACCTCCGCTACATGGAGAGGGTCGCGGGGGAGGCTGGCGCCAAGCTCCGGGAGCCCCTCTGGGGCATGGACACGCTCGAGCTGCTCTACAAGATAGTGGAGTACGGCATAGAGTCGCTCGTCATAGGCGTGAGGGGGCTCCCCAGGAGCCTGCTGGGCCTCAGGCTCTCCAGGGCCACAGTCGACCTCGTTGCCGAGGAGGCGAGGCGCCTCGGGGCGGACCCCCTGGGGGAGAACGGGGAGTACCACACGCTCGTCCTAGACAGCCCCCTCCACTCCAGGCCCCTCAGGGTGAGGACCACCCGGGCGCTCCGCGTGGGGGAGACAGACCTACTCATAGTCACGCCGGACCCCAGGGGCCTAACCGGGGCCCCGCGGGTTTGACGCGATAAAAACCCCGGCCCCCGGATTTCACTCCCACAGCCTAGAAGACACCGTGGGTGCCTGGGCGTGCCCCTCAGGCACAGGGTCAGGATGACGGTTAACGCTCCCCTGGAGAGGTGCCTCGAGTGCCTCGCCGACCCCGCCCGCTTCCTGGGGCACAGCAGGTACACCTACCTCGCCAGGAGGCTCGGGGATGGGAGCTGCGAGGTCGTCTTCAGGTGGGCCAAGCTCGGGGTGGAGCGCTACTACACCGTGCGCCTGCGGGCGGCCACCAGGGGCGGCACGGTGGAGTACACCCCGGCGGAGGGGTCTAGGTACCAGTTCAGGATGCGCTTCAACCTCGAGCCGGCCCCCCAGGGGGGCACGGTGGTCGAGGTCGAGGCCGAGATGGGCGCTGGCCTGATGGCCTCACTCCTGGGTAGGGGGGACTTCAGGGCGTTCGTGGAGGAGCTCGTGGAGAAGGGCATAGCTGAGATGGCGAAAAAGCTAGCCGGCCGCCCCCCGCCCGGGCGTGGGGCCCGCGTCTCGTGCAGGGGCTGCGTGCTCTTCGACCCCGAGAGGGGCTACTGCTACGCCCTCCGCTCCCGGGTCGACGACCCCTCCAGGCCCCCCTGTGGGGGCCGCTACTTCGTGGCGGCCAGCCTAGCTCCTGCTGGGGAGGAAGCGGGCTAGCAGCTGGGCGAAGGGTGGCAGCACCCTCGTCTGGACCAGCACCCTCGTGGGGCCCTCGATCTCGACCACCAGGCCCTCCCCGCCGAAGATGAAGGTCTTCAGGCCGCCGGCCTTGGTTATCCTGTACCTCGCCGAGGCCGGCATCGCCACGAGGTGGAGGTTGTCGACTATCAGCCTCTCCCCCGCCGGCACGTCGACCTTGTCTATGGCGCCGTATGCGTTCACCCACACGGTGCCCGTGCCCTTCACGCTGAGCCAGACCAGCTCGCCCTCGGCGAAGAGGCCCTTGAGGCCCCTCCACTTCACGCTGACGTCTATGTCGCCGTGGTGGGCGAGGTAGCTGGTGTCCTGCACCACCCACTCGTCGCCCCGAAGCTCGATCGCCTCTATGTCGCCGGGCACCGGGGGGACGAACCAGACCTCAGCGGGCCCCTCGGCCCTGTAGGTGTTCATGAAGAAGCTCTCGCCGCCCGCGAGCGACCTGAGGAGCCCCTTCAGTATACCGCCGCTCTTCGTCTCGACCCTGAGGGGGCCCCGCATGAGCATCATGGCGCCGGGCTCCGCCCTGACGGACTCGCCGGGCGAGAGGCGCACCTTCAACACGCTATAGGCAGGCCCCTTCTCGACGCTCCACTCCAACGCCTGC